>CAKTER010000005.1 GCA_934552695.1 uncultured Eubacteriales bacterium | reverse complement strand
GCTTCTCTCGCTCCTCGTCGGTAAACCCGGCGTTTTTCCGGTTGGTTTTGGGGTTTTTCAGGTCAATCTCCTCGTGGGCCACGTTCAAATCCCCGCACACAATCACCGGCTTTTTCGCATTCAGCCCCAGCAGATAGGCCCGGAAGGCGTCCTCCCAGTCCATCCGGTAGCCCAGCCGGGCCAGCTCGTTCTGGCTGTTGGGGGTGTAGCAGGTCACATAATAAAAATCCGAAAATTCCAGCGTGAGAAGCCGCCCCTCCTTGTCGTGGGCCTCCTGTCCCATGCCATAGGCCACCGACAAGGGCTCTTGCCGGGAAAACACCGCCACCCCGGAATACCCCTTTTTCTCGGCATAGTTCCAGAACTGGTGATACCCGGGGGTGTCCAGCTCCAACTGCCCCGCCTGTAGCTTAATCTCCTGCAACGAAAACAGGTCGGCGTCGGCCTGCGTAAAAAAGTCCATAAAGCCCTTGCCCAAAACGGCCCGCAGGCCGTTCACATTCCAAGAAATCATTTTCATACGGTATCCTCCATTCCGGCGGCAGCCCCGCCGCCTGTATCCCAAAACCGGGGAGAGCGCCGTATGGCCCCGGCTTCGCCCCGGCGGTTGTTTCGCCTTTTCCTACGCTTCCTATTCTATCTCAGAATCCCCTGTTTGCCAATTCTTTCTTTTCGTGTTAAAATCGGGGTACAGAAATCCGCCAAAGGAGGTGTGCCCATGCGAGTCGGACTGGCTCAAATGGAAATTGCGTTTGAGGATAAGGAACAAAACAAAGCGACCTGCCGGGAGTTTTGCGCCCGGGCGGCCCAAGCGGGGGTTGACCTGCTGCTTTTCCCCGAAATGACCCTTACCGGGTTTTCGATGCACCCCGAGCGCACCGGGGAACGGGAAGCCGATTCCCCTACTCTGGCTTTTTTCCGGGAGCAGGCCCAGGCCCACAAGCTGGCCCTGTGCTTTGGGTACGTAGAAGCCTCCGGCGAACGGGCGGAAAACCGGTGCGTAATCTTGGATAAGACCGGCAAAATTCTGGCCAGCTATGCCAAAATTCATCCCTTTTCCTATGGGGCCGAGGCCCAGTTTTTTCAGGGCGGCACACAGCTGGTTTTTGTCCCCTGGGGAGATGTGACGCTTGCCCCCACCATTTGCTACGACCTGCGCTTTCCCGAGCTGTACCAGGCCCTGTCCCGCCGGGCCCAGCTGATTACCGTCATCGCCAACTGGCCTACGGTGCGGGCGGCCCACTGGAGGGCCCTGCTGCAAGCCCGGGCCATCGAGAACCAGTGCTTTATCGCCGCCGTCAACGCCTGCGGCCGCCTGAAAAATCAGGAGTATCCCGGGGATTCGTGTCTCATCGACCCCTACGGAAACCTTTTGACCCCCGTAACCCATACGCCCCAGCTGCTGACCGCCGATGTAAACTTCGATTTGGTGCGTCAGTATCGGAGCGAATTTCCCTTAAAAAACGACCGCCGGGAGGAACTGTATCGCAGCTGGTACGCCCCGGCCCCAAAGGAGGAACCCCAATGAACCCCGAAACCGACGCCCGTTTGGGCCAGCTTTCGGCCAACCACACGTTTTTGCGTTCTCAGGCCGGGCTGCTGCTGCTTATGCTTTCGTTTACCGAGGACGGCGAGGATGAAAACGCCGCCCTCCCCACGCCGCCGGAGGCCCGCACCCTGCGGCAGGAGATGGGCCAGCTGCTGTGGCAGCTGGAGGACGTATTGGGCCAGGAAGCCGCCCAGCCGGCCGCTTTGGAACAGGCTCACAGCCTACGGATGCAGGCGCTGGAGCTGTATCGCCGGGCCTTCCGCTACATGAACTCGCTGGCCCTGCTGTCCGACCCGGTACTGGACCAGCTGACCCTACGGCGGGACGAGGAATATGTGGCCCAGGCCGCCCAGCTCAGCGTCCCCGGCTTTTTGGACGATTGCCAGGTGCTGCTCAGCGCCGAGTCCGACCCCGCCCGGTTCCGCCGGCTGCTGACGGAGCTATACCTGTCGGCCCCCCTCACCCAGCCCCGGCAGGTATATTTTGACCTGTTAAAAACCGCCCTGCTGTCCATTCCCGACGGCGCCGCCGGGGATATCGACCAGTATTTGGAATCCCTGTGGAGCGTAGCCGCCCCCGAGGACACCCCGGATTTTGACGCTCTTTTCCCCGAGCTGGCCCAGTGGATTCGGGAGACGTTGGCCAAAAAACCGGTAAACCTCCCCGACCAGGAGCTGGAGCAGCTGGACTCTGACCTGGCCCAAAACCGGGACTGCATTGCCGAGGCCATGGACGCTTTGCAGGTGTTGTATGCCGATGCCTGCACCCTGGAGCTGCTATGCTCCCTTACCTTTACCTTTGCCGACCTGGTGGGAGACGACCTGGACTTTAGCGACAGCTACCACGCCCTCCGGGAAAGCTGGGCCGGGAACGAGGACCAGCTGGAGGCCCCGCTGCTCCGGGAACAGGTGGCCAATCGGCTGGCGGAGCGGGTGTCCCCCCTGCTGGACCGGGCCAACGAGGCCGGGCTGGCGGTGAAGCACCTGATAGAAGAAAACACGCCGCTAAACGACCTTTCGGAAGAAACCCAAAAGGCCCTGTGGATTGAGTCCCATGTGATGGAGCTGTTTTACGCCGAGGCCATCGACGACATGTACGCCTCCCGCTCCACCGGGAACGAAAACCAGACGGAAAAGGTGTTGGCCTTTTTGGACCGCCTGCAAAAAACGCTGGCTGCCCAGACCAATCCCCGGCGGAAGGCCGCCTTGGGCGCCCTGCTCCGGGTCACCCCCGTCCGGCTTGACCGGGCATTGGTTATGGAAACGCTGGAAAAGGCGGTGTTACAGGCCGACGGCGCTCACAAGCTGTTAATTATGAACAAGGCCGGGGCTTTGATGGACGAGTACGGGCTGTTTGACGAGTCGGAGGATGACGAGGACGAATGCGGCTGCGGTTGCGGACACGACCACCATCATCACGACCATGGCCACTGCGATTGCGGACACGACCACCATCACGACCACGACCATTGCGGCTGCGGACACGACCACCATCACGATCACGGCCATTGCGGTTGCGGACACGACCACCACCATCACGACCACGGCCCTTGCGATTGCGGACACGACCATCACTAAAAACGGAGGGATTCTATGTTTGCCTTTAACCACGTTTGCTTTAATGTTTTGGACCTGCAAAAAAGCATGGACTTTTATGCCGAGGCCTTCGGCCTTCACGAGGTTCGCCGTCATATTCCCGAGGATAACAGTTTTATTTTAGTATTTTTGGGGGACGGCCACACGGATTTTTCGCTGGAGCTGACCTGGCTGCGGGACCGCACCGAGCCCTACGATTTGGGGGAGTGCGAATACCATTTGGCCCTGGCCACCGACGACATGGCGGCGGCGCTGGAAAAGCACAAGGAAATGGGCTGCGTGTGCTTCGAGAACCCGGACATGGGCATTTATTTTGTCAACGACCCGGACGGGTATTGGATTGAGGTCATCCCGGCCAAAAAGTAACCGTTTAACAAAAAAGGGCGTATCCCGGCCGGAGATACGTCCTTTTTGTATGTTTTTTGGTTTTCCGCCGGGACTTACAGCCCTTGCAGCTGGCTCAGGCGTTCCTCCACCTGCCGCAAAATATCCCGATACTTGGTTTCCTTCTCCCGCTCGGCCTGAATGACCGCTTCGGGGGCCTTGCCGGTAAACCCGGGGTTGGCCAGCTTTTTCACCACCCGGTCAATCTCCTTTTCGGTTTTGGCCTTTTCCTTTTCCAGCCGGGCCACTTCTTTTTCCACGTCCACCAAATCGGCCAACGGCATAAACAGGTTGGCGTTATGGATAACCCCGGACACGGCGTTGGCGGCAATGCCCGTCTTATCGGCCTGCACCGTCACCGTCGAGGCCTGGGCCAGCGTACCGAAGAACACCTTGGAGCGCTCAAAGATTTCCCGCAGGGCGGCGTCCTCCGAAACCACATACACGGCGGCTTTCCGGCCCGGAGCCACGTTCATTTCGGCCCGGATGTTCCGCAGCACCCGTACAGCCTCTTTGATAACGTCAATCTCCTTTTCGTTTTCGGTAAAGTTCCATTCTTCCTTGTACTCGGGCCAGGCCGAAAGCATAATGGTCTCTTCTTCGCCTTGCAGATGGGTAAACAGCTCCTCGGTAATAAAGGGCATATAGGGGTGCAGCAGCTTTAAGGCGTTCATCAAAACGGTTTTCAGCGTCCACTGGGCGGCAGCCCGGCTGGGGTCCTCCTTGTTATACAGCCGGGGCTTTACCATTTCGATATACCAGTCGCAGTACTCGTCCCACAGGAAGTTGGTAATCTTATCCACCGCCAGCCCCAGCTCATAATGCTCCATGTTATCGGTCACTTCTTTGGCCAGCGTGTTCACCTTCGACAAAATCCACTTATCCGCCGAGGTCAGCAGCAGCAGGCGGCCCTCCTCCGGCTCGTCGTCCAAATTCATCAGCACAAACCGGGAGGCGTTCCACAGCTTGTTCGCAAAGTTCCGGCAGGATTCCAGCCGGTCATACTTAAACCGCATATCGTTGCCGGGAGCGTTGCCGGTAATCAGCATCAGCCGCAAGGGGTCGGCACCATACTGGGCAATCACCTCCAGGGGGTCGATGCCGTTGCCCAGGGATTTGCTGAATTTTCGGCCCTGGTCGTCCCGGATAAGGCCGTGAATCAGCACATCGTGGAAGGGTACGTCGCCCATTTGTTCCAGCCCGGAGAACACCATCCGGATAACCCAGAAGAAAATGATGTCGAAGCCGGTGACCAGCACCGAGTTGGGATAGAAATATTCCAGCTCCGGGGTCTTGTCGGGCCAGCCCAGAGTGGCAAAGGGCCACAGCGCCGACGAGAACCAGGTATCCAGGCAGTCCTCATCCTGCATCACCGGGCCGCCGCATACCGGGCAGGCGTCGATGTCTTCCCGGGTGACCTCCATATGCCCGCACTTGGTGCAGTAAAACGCCGGGATGCGATGGCCCCACCACAGCTGCCGGGAAATGCACCAATCCCGGATGTTCTCCAGCCAGTGCATATAAATCTTCCCAAACCGCTCGGGGACAATGTTCAACCGACCGTCCCGGTACACGTCCATGGCGGGCTCGGCCAGAGGGCCCATCTTCACAAACCACTGCTTTTTCATCATGGGCTCCACCACCGTCTTGCAGCGGTCGTGGGTGCCGACAGCGTGGGTGTGCTCCTCCACCTTCACCAGGTAGCCCTTCTCCTCTAGCTCCGCCACAATGGCCTTCCGGGCCTCGTACCGGTCCATCCCGGCAAAGCGCCCGCCGTTTTCGTTAATGGTGCCGTCGTCGTTCAAAATATTGATTTTCGGCAGGTTGTGCCGGTTGCCCACCTCGAAGTCGTTGGGGTCGTGGGCGGGGGTAATCTTCACCACGCCGGTACCAAACTCCCGGTCCACATAGGCGTCGGCCACCACGGGAATCTCCTTATCCACCAGCGGCAAAATCACCGTTTTGCCCACATACTTCCGGTACCGCTCGTCCTCGGGGTGTACCGCCAGGGCGGTATCCCCCAGCATGGTCTCGGGCCGGGTCGTCGCCACAATCATACACTCGTCGGTGCCGGGGATGGGATAGCGGATGTGCCAAAAATGCCCGGGCAAATCCTCGTGAACCACCTCGGCGTCGGAAATGGTGGTCATGCAATGGGGGCACCAGTTGACCAGCTTTTCGCCCCGGTAAATCAGGCCCTTTTCATACAGGCGGCAGAACACCTCCCGCACGGCCTTAGAAAGCCCGGGGTCCATGGTAAACCGCAGCCGGTCCCAATCGCAGGAGGAGCCAATCTTTTTCAGCTGGTTCAAAATAATCCCGCCGTACTCCTCTTTCCAGGCCCAGGCCCGTTCCATAAAGCCGTCCCGGCCCAAATCCTCCTTGGTCAGGCCCTCCTTGGCCATTTTTTCTACCACCTTCATTTCGGTGGCAATGCTGGCGTGGTCAATGCCGGGCAGCCACAGGGTGCTGTACCCGCACATGCGCTTCCAGCGAATCAAAATATCCTGAATGGTGTTATCCAGCGCATGGCCCATGTGCAGCTGGCCGGTGATGTTCGGCGGCGGCATGACAATGGCAAAGGGCTTTTTCCGGCGGTCAACCTCGGCGTGGAAATACCCCTTGTCCAGCCACAGCTGGTACAGACGGCTTTCCACCCCCGACGGGTCGTAAACTTTTTCCAGTTCTTTTTTCATATTCTCCCTCCTACAAAAAAACAAGCCTTCGTCACATAAGGACGAAAGCTCGCGGTACCACCTTAATTCCCGGCCTTGACCGGGCACTCCGGCGTATAACGGCGCAACCCGGCTTTGGCTACTCAAGTTCCCCAAAGCTGCTCCCAAGCGACCTTCACACGGCTCCCCTGAGGGGCCTCTCAGCCTTTGGCCCCCTCTCTGGCAGGTTGTTCCGTCCTACTCCTCTTGTTCTCAGCATTTTGCGTATTGCTTACATTTTAAAGGGATTCTTCCGGTTTGTCAAGCGGCCTTGCCCCGCTGGTAACGGGAAATATTTAATAAAATCCCCATGGAAAGCAGCAAAAAGACCAGAGACGTCCCGCCGTAGCTGATAAAGGGCAGGGGCACGCCGGTGTTGGGGATGGTATTGGTCACCACAGCCATATTGATAAGGGCCTGAATACCAATCATCCCGATGATGCCCGAGGCCACCAGGGACCCGTACATATCCGCCGCCCGGATGGCTGTCCGGGCCCCCCGCCACACCAGCAGGGCAAACAGGACAATGACCAGAACGGCCCCTACCAGCCCCAGCTCCTCGCAAATAATCGCAAAAATAATGTCGTTGTAGCTTTCGGGGATAAAGGTCTTTTGCCGGCTTTGGCCCAACCCCAGCCCAAACAGCCCGCCGCTGGCTACGGCATACAGGGACTGGACGATTTGGTACCCGGTATCCGTGGGGTCGGAAAAGGGGTCCTTCCAGGCGGTAATCCGCCGCATCCGGTAGGCAAACTTGGGTAGCTTTACCATCAGCAGGCCCAGCCCCGCCACCGGAGCCACCGTAGCTGGAAAATACCAAAACTTCGGGCTGGCCACAAAAATGACTACCATGCCGGTAATCAGCACGATAATGGCCGTACTCAGGTTGGACAGGGCAATCAGCCCCGTGGGGATGAGCAGCACAACCATGCACTTGACATACCCCTTAAAGGTATTCAAAATCCCCTTGTGGCTAAGGATGTAATGGGCCAAAAACAGTACCACGGCGATTTTAGCCACCTCGGAGGGCTGGAACCGAATGCTGCCATAGCCCAGCCACCGCTTGGAGCCGTTTTCCGAAATGCCCAGGGGCGTCCAAAGCAGCAGCAGCAACAGCAGCGAAAGCACATACCCCGGGGCCGCCAGCCGCCGCAGCTTGTGATAGTCAAAATTCATGGCCACCCCCATGGCCACCAGCCCCACCAGCGACCAGCGCATTTGCCGGGCCAAAAAATAGTACATGGAGCTAAACTTGTCGGGGTTGGTCAAGCAATAGTAATAGCTGGAGCTAAACACCATCACATTGCCAATCAGCACCAGCGCCAAAACCAAAAACAAGGTGGGGAAATCATAATGCCCCCGGGCCGGACGGAGCCGTTGCTGCTTTAACCGCAGTCCCCGCCGTTGGGAGGGCCTCCCCGCCTCCGGGCTTTCCGGCCGCCGGTTCCGGGGCTCTCGATAGGGTTTTTGGCCCCCGTTCCGAGGGGGCATCCGCCGCACTTCTCCCATGTTGCTTCCTCCACCAAAATCCTGCCCCTACCGGGGCTGTTTTGTTCCGTTTGCCGCCTGCGTACCAAGCTTTGCCCGTGCCTTGGGCAGGCTCAGCACAAGGCTTCCTTCCCGGACCGAGGCTTCATGTCCCGCACCAGCGCCTTAAACTGGTCGCCCCGCTCCTCATAGTTTTTAAACATCCCCCAACTGGCGCAGGCCGGAGACAGCAGCACGGCGTCCCCGCTTTGGGCCAGCTCCCGGCACTTTGCCACGGCTTCGGGGAAGGTTTCCGCCCGGTAAAGAGCCGTAAAGCCCTCCTCCCGGCACTCTTGCTCAATCTGGTCGGCGCATTGGCCAATCAGCACCAGCGCCTTTACCTTGCCGGGGAAAGCGGCAATCCAAGGCTTAAAGCTGATTTTTTTATCGTAGCCGCCGCCGATAAGCACCGTAGGCCGTACCATAGCCAGTACCGCCCGCAGGGCGGCGTCGGGGTTGGTACCCTTGGAGTCGTCGTAGTAGTCCACACCATCCACGTTGGCCACAAACTCAATCCGATGCTCCACGCCCCAAAAATCCCGCAGCACCGTCTGAATGTCGGGCAGGGATACCCCGGCGCACAGGGCCATAGCTGCTGCTGCCATTACGTTTTCTTGGTTGTGACTGCCCAAAATATGCAGATCCTTCAGGGCAAACACCGGGCCATGGAAGCCCTCCCAGTTCACCACCATTTCCCCGTTTTCCAAATAAATCCCTTGCTCCAACTTACGCCGGCTGCTGAAAAAAAAGACCTGCCCGGGGCAATTTTTTGCCATTTCCCGGCAATATGCGTCCTCGTAGTTCAGCACACACACATCCCCGGCGGTCTGGTTTTGAAAAATCGCCGCCTTGGCCGCCACATAGGCTTCCATGGAGCCGTGCCAATCCAAATGGTCGGGGGTCACGTTCAGCACCGCCGCCACATGGGGATGGAAGGTCGGCGCCTCGGCCAGCTGCTGGCTGCTCAGCTCCGCTGCTACATAATCCTCTGCTCTTAAACGGTCAATCTCCCCGCAAAAGGGAATGCCGATGTTCCCCACCGTAGCCGCACCGGGGTATTGCCGCCCCAGCATTTGCCCCAGCAGGGTGGTCGTTGTGGTTTTACCATTGGTGCCCGTCACCGCCGCAATGGGGCAGGGGCACAGCCGGGCTGCCAGCTCCAGCTCGCCAATCGCTTCGATTCCCAACGCCCGGGCTTTTTCCAAAAACGGCAGGGTAAGCCGAATGGCCGGGCTTAGCACCAGCAAATCAAAGTTTTGCACAATCTCATCGGGGTTTTTCCCCAAATAGAGCGCAATGCCCGCCGCCCTCAGCTCCTCCAGCCCGGTCAGCTCCTCCGCCGTTTTTTTATCCTGCACCGTAACCATAGCGCCCCGCTTTTGCAGCAACAACGCCGCCGCCCGGCCGCTGCGGGCCAACCCGCACACCAAAACCTTTTTCCCCACAAGCTCCATTGCTCTCGCTCCTTACAATGCCAGATACCCTACCATGCACAGCAGGGCCGTGACCACGTAAAACACCGTGACCACCTTGGTTTCGCTCCATCCGCACAGCTCAAAATGATGGTGGATGGGCGCCATTTTAAACACCTTTTTCCGTTTGTGGGTGGCCTTCGAAACCCCCACCTGAATCATGACCGACAGGGTTTCGCCCAAATACACAAAGCCCACGATAATAATGAACCAGGGCAGGCCCAGAACCAGCGCCAGCGAGGCCACAAAGCCCCCCAGAGCCAGGGAGCCGGTATCCCCCATAAACACCTGGGCGGGATAGGAGTTAAACACCAAAAACGCCAGCAGGCTGCCAATGGCTGCCCCGGCCACCGGGTAAACCCCACTGCCCAGCCCCCAGGCCGCCAGCATAAAGAACACCGCCACAATCATGGTGACGCCGCTGGCCAGCCCGTCCAGCCCGTCGGTCAGGTTGACGCCGTTGGTGGTACCCAGCAGCACAATAAACACAAAGGGATAATAAAGCGCCCCCATGTCCCAGGTTTTCCCACCGGTAAAGGGTAAAACCACTTCGGTGGAAAGCAGGCCGCTGCGCTGCATAAACACGATGAATACCACCGTAATCACCAGCTGGCCCAGCAGCTTCTGGTAGGCCCGCAGCCCCAAATTCCGCTTTTTGACCACCTTGATGTAGTCGTCGATAAACCCGATGAGCCCAAAGCCCAGCGTGGCCAAAAGCACCGCCCCGCCCGCCGGGTTGTTCCGCACAAAAATCAACGAGGTCACGGTAAAGGCCAGCAAAATGGCAATCCCACCCATAGTAGGCGTTCCCGACTTTTTTTGATGGGACTTCGGCCCCTCCTCCCGGATGGCCTGTCCAAATTTCAGCCGATGTAAAAGCGGAATCAAAATCGGACAAAAAATAATTCCCGCCACAAAGGAAATCATAATGGCATAAATGCCCAAATGGAGCGACGACGCCATGTTACTTCACCTCTTGCAATTTCTCCACTGTTTTTTCCAAATGCATCCCCCGGGACGCCTTGACCAAAATCACATCGCCGGGCCGCAACAGCTCCGGCAGGGCCTGCCACAGCTCCTCCTGGGTGGCAAAATACTTACCCTCGCTGCCCTCGGCGGTGTATTTTGAAAGCTCTCCCACGCACAAAACCAACTGTAGCCCCAGCGAGGCGGCGTATTCCCCCACCTCCCGGTGCATCTCCGGGCCAAACTGGCCCAGCTCGTACATATCCCCCAAAATCGCCACTTTCCGGCTGTCCTCCCGGGCCAGCACATCCAGCGCCGCCTTGGTCGAAACCGGGTTGGCGTTGTAGGCGTCGTTGATGACGGTCAACCCCGCCGGTGTACGCTCTACCGTCATTCGCATTTGGGTGGGGGTAAAGGTTTCAATCCCGGCCTTGATTTCGTTGGGGCCCAGCCCCAGCACCAGCCCTACGCCGGTGGCCGCCAAGGCATTCAGCACCATATGCGTCCCGGCCATAGGCACCGTCACCGGGAACTCCCCCCCGGGAGTATGGATGGTACAGGTGCTCCCCGCCAGTCCCCGGCTTTCTACCCCGGAGGCATATACATCTGCCGGGTTCTCCACCCCATACCACAGCCGCCGTGCCGGAATCAGCCATTCCGCCCGGGGCAGCATTTCGTCATCGGCGTTCACAATGGCCGTGCCCCCGGGCTTCAGGTGCCGGAAAATCTCGCACTTGGCCTTTAAAATGTTCTCCCGGCTGCCCAGCTTTTCAATGTGGGAAATCCCCACGTTGGTAATCACCGCCACATCCGGCTGGGCCAAGGAGGAAAGGTATGCAATCTCCCCCAGGCCGCTCATGCCCATTTCAATCACCGCCGCCTGATGCCCCGGCTCCAGGCTTAACAGGGTCAGGGGCACCCCCAGGTGGTTATTCAAATTCCCCTGGGTTTTTAACACCTGAAAGCGTTGGCCCAGCACCGAGGCAATCATGTCCTTGGTGGTGGTTTTGCCCACGCTGCCGGTAATGGCCACCACGGGGATATTAAATTGCTCCCGGTACCATTTGGCCAGCCGTCCCAAGGCCGCCGCTACGTTGTCCACCCGAATGGTACAGCCCTCGGAGACCGTCTCCCGCTCCACCAGCGCACACACGGCCCCGGCCTTTTGGGCCGCCGCCACAAAGGCGTGGCCGTCGGTACGTTCCCCGGGCAGGGCCGCAAACAGGCTGCCGGGCCGTACCGTCCGGCTGTCGATGGTCACATGGTTGGCCAAAAACACCTCGCACCCCGCCGGCCCTTGCAAAACGCCGCCTACCGCCCGGGCAATCTCTCCCAAAGGAGTCGGTTTCATTGCAAGGCCTCCTTTACCACTTCCACATCGTCAAAATGGATGGTACGGTCGGCAAAAATCTGATAGTCCTCGTGGCCTTTCCCGGCCACCACCACCAAGTCCCCGGGCCGAGCCAGCTCTACCGCCCGGAAAATGGCCTTCCGCCGATCCAGTTCTTTTTCATACTCGCAGGAAGTCCGCTGCATTCCCACTTCCACATCCAGCAAAATGGTTTCCGGGTTTTCCGTCCGGGGGTTGTCGGAGGTAATCACGCAATAATCCGACAAAGTCCCGGCAATTTTCCCCATAATGGGCCGTTTGGTGCGGTCCCGGTCGCCGCCGCAGCCAAATACCGTAATAATCCGGCCCTTGGTAAACTCCCGGGCGGTTTTTAAAATATTTTCCAGCCCATCGGGGGTGTGGGCATAGTCTACAATCGCATTAAACCCATGCTTGCCGGGAATGGTCTGGAACCGGCCGGGCACGCCCCGGTTTTCGGAAAGCCCCTGCAAAATGGTTTCCATAGGCACCCCCAAATGCAAGCAGGCCCCTATGGCCCCCAACGCATTATACACGCTAAACTTGCCGGGGATAGCCAGCCGCACCGGCCACTGCTTCCCGGCGTAGTCTAATTGGAACGATACCCCGGTAGCGGTGATTTCCACCTGCTCCGCCCGCAAATCGGCGGGCCGGTCGATGGCATAGGTCAATACCTCCCCGGGGCACCGGGCCGCCATATAGGCCCCGGCCTCGTCATCGGCGTTCACCACGGCCTTTTCGCACCGGGCAAAGAGCAAGCCCTTGGCCTGCTTGTAGTTTTCCATGGTCTTGTGGTAGTCCAAATGGTCTTGGGTCAAATTGGTAAATACCCCCACCCGGTAGCGGCAGCCATCCACCCGGTGCAGGGCCAGCGCATGGGACGAAACCTCCATAAACACGTCCTGCACCCCTGCGTCTACCATCTCCCGCATCAGCAGGGACAAATCCAGGCTTTCGGGGGTGGTGTGCTCGGCGTGGAGCATTTTATCGCCCACCATGTTCCCAATGGTGCCGATAACCCCGGTTTTGCGCCCGGCGTCCATCAAAATGGAGCGTAACAGATAGGTGGTAGTGGTTTTGCCGTTGGTACCGGTAATCCCCACCAGCCGCAGCTGCTCCGTGGGGTGCCCGCACCAGGTATCCGCCGCCTGGGCCATGGCCACCCGGCTGTCGGGGGTCACAATCACAGCCACGTTCTCCGGCAACCCCGCCGGGGCCTCCTCGCACACCAGCGCCACCGCTCCGGCGGCCGCCGCCTGGGCCGCATATTTGTGCCCGTCGGTTTGCAAGCCCCGAATGCAAAAGAACACGTCCCCCGGCGCCACCTTGCGGGAGTCATAGGCCAGCCCGGTCACCTCCCGGTCGGTACTCCCCGCCGCCGTTTCATATGTCAAACCCTCTAACAGCTCTGCCAGTTTCATGGTTTGCCCTCCTTTGTGAATGGGTATCGGTGTATCTATTCGGTATACAAAATCACCGTTGTCGTTTTATGGATGGTTTCTCCGGCCCGGGGCAGCTGGGCCGTAATCGCTGCGCCTGCGCCCTCCACCCGGTACAGCAGGCCGGCTTCTTTCAACCGGGTCTGGGCCTCCGCTACCGGCAATCCCGCCACCTCCGGCATTTCCGCCGTCTGCACCTCCGACAGCTGCTGCTCCTCCCCGTCGTAAAGGGGCTCCACCCCCAGATAGGGCAAAATATTGGCCAATAGCTCCTGCATCACCGGCCCGGCCACCGTGCCGCCGTAATACACGCCCTGGGGCTCGTCGATAAGCACCAGAGCCATCACCCGGGGAGCCTCCGCCGGGGCAAAGCTTAAAAACGAGGCAATGTATTTGCCGCTTTTCCGGGGCAGCTTTTCACTGGTAGCGGTTTTCCCCCCTACCCGATACCCCGGCAAATAGGCCTTGTGGCCGGTACCCTCCCGCACCACGCTTTCCAAAATCATCCGCATGGTGTCGGAGGTTTGCTGGGACAAAATCCGCTCCTCTACCGGATAGGAAAAGGTTTCCACCATTTCCCCGGCCTCATTCCGCAGCCCCGCCCCCACATGGGGCGTTACCGCCCAGCCGCCGTTGACGGCCGCCGCCGCCGCTTTCAGAAGCTGGAGGGGCGTAATTTGCAGCGATTGCCCAAAGGACATGGTGGCCAGCTCCACCGGCCCCACGTTTTCCCGCTTGTGTAAAATGCCCACGGCCTCGCCGGGCAGGTCGATACCGGTCTTTTGGTCAAAGCCGAACCGCAGCAAATACTCGTAAAACCGGTCGGCCCCCAGCCGCTCCGCCACCTGCATAAACACCGGGTTGCAGGAGTTTTGCACCCCTTGCAAAAAGGTTTCGGCCCCGTGGCTCCGGGGACTGCGCCAGCACTTAATGCGCCGGTCGCCCACGGTATAGGCCCCGGTACATACAAAGGGGCTTTCGGGGGTTACCACCCCCTCCTCCAGTCCGGCCGAGGCCGTAACAATCTTAAAGGTTGACCCCGGCTCGTAGGTGTCGTTGATGGCGGTATTCCGCCACATTTTGTTCAGGGCAATGGTCTGTTCCTCGGCGCTTAAGTCCTCCCATTGGGCCAACAGCGCCGGGTCGTTGATGGTAAAGGGGTCGTTTAGGTCAAAATCCGGGGCTACCGCCATGGCCAACATCCCGCCGTCCCGGGGGTCCATCACCAAAATCAGCCCCCGTTTAGCGCCCTTGGCCGTCAGCGCCGCCGCCAGCGTTTGCTCGGCGTATTGCTGCACCACAGCATCCAGCGTGGTCACCAAATCCAGCCCATCCACCGGCGCCACCCGCTCCTGCGCAGGGCTGACCTCCAGCCCCCGGGAATCGGTCCGGGTCAAAATCTTTCCTTGGCTCCCGGCCAAAGCGGCGTCGTATTTGGCTTCCAGCCCCAACACGCCCTGATTATCCCGGCCCACAAAGCCAATGACCTGTGCGGCCAGGCTTCCGTAAGGATACACCCGTTTTACGTCCTCGTCAACCGCCACGCCGGGCCAATCGGCCTGCCGGATGGCCATGGCCACCTCCGGCTCCACCTTGGTGGCAATGCGGACCAGCGCCACCCGGCGGCTTACCTTGTCCAGCACGCCGGCGTAATCCAGCTCCAGCGTTTGGGCCAAATACCGGGCAGTGGCTTCCCGGTCGGCGATTTGCGCCGGAATAACGCTGACGGCATACACCGACCGGGTGAGGGCCAAGCCCACCCCGTTCCGGTCTAAAATGCTCCCCCGCCGAGGGGTGATGAGCCGGTCCCGGGTCTGCTGATCGTAGGCCATCCTTTGCAAGGCCGGGCCCCGGGCCGTTTGGATGTAGGCCACCCGGGCGCACAGCACCAAAAAACCGGCAACGGCGCCGGCCAACAGCGCCAGCAGCCGCTTTTTTACTCCTATCCCCGGCGCTTCCATGGCGTTCCCACCTTTTTGTGGTTTTAAAACAGCCTATGGCGCAAATCGCCGGGTTATGCCGTCAACAAGCCCTCTTCCTCTCCCCTGTTATTCGGCCGGGGTTTCCTCCGCCGGGGCGCTTTCCCCGCTCAGGGTCAGGGTCACGTCGCTGCCGGCGGCTACGCTCAGACCCGCCCGGGGCTCCTGCTCGGTCACGGTACCCTCGGTCGTACCCACAAACAATGCCGAAAACCCTTTTTCCATCAGGGCAGAAACAGCCTCGTCGTAGGTTTTTCCCGTTACGTCGGGTACCTGTACCGTATCGCCTTCCTCGGCGCCCTTTTCCACATATAACAAAATCTTCGAGCCTTCCTCTACCACCGTGCCGCCGTGGGGCGCCTGATTGACCACCAGGTTGCCGCTGCCCACAATCTCGGCCTCCAGCCCCAGATAGTCCAAATTCACAAACACGTCCCCCAGCTGCTGACCGGTAAAGTCATCCAGCGTTACCTTTTTGGTTTCGGCCAAGCCCTCCACCACCGCCGCCGTAGGCTCGATGGCTTTATACTTGATAATTTTTTCCAGCAGGCTCTTCATGGCCGGGGCTGCCGAAGTCACGCCGTCCTGATAAAACTCGGACTTGTGGATAATCACCATCACCGAAAGCTCCGGGTCCTCCACCGGCAAATAGGTGATAAACGACAGGGAGTGGACGTTTTCGGCCCGGTTGCCCTGCTGGGCGGTACCGGTCTTGCCGCCGATGGAATAGCCCTCCAGATACGCCTTTTTCCCCGTGCCCTCAATCATGGTGGAGCGCAGCATTTCCCGGATGGTATCGGAGGTTTCCTGGGAGATTACCGTCCGTACCACCTCGGGCTTGTTTTCCTGCACCACGCTCCCGGCGGCGTCCACCACCTGGCTGACCACATAGGGCCGCATCAGCTTGCCGCCGTTGATAACGGCGTTAAAGGCCGTTAAGATTTGAATGGGCGTGGCGTTAAACGACTGGCCAAAGGACATGGTGGCGATTTCCGTGGGCCCCATCTGGTCGGCGGAATACATCAGCGAAGCGGCGCTGACCTCGTTGGGCAGGTCGATGCCGGTGCGGCTGCCAAAGCCAAAGTCCTTTAAGTATTGGTGCAACAGATTGGCCCCCATTTTGGCGCCAATATCCATCATGCCCACGTTGCAGGACTGGGCCAGCACCCCTTCGGCGGAAAGCATCCCGTGACCGGAGCGGTACCAGCAACGGATATCGGTATCCGCCACGGTTTTCACACCGCCGCAATAAAACTGCTCGTCCGCCGTGATAAGGCCCTCCTCCAGCGCCGCCGCCATCACCATGGGCTTTACCACGGAGCCGGGCTCGAAGGTGGAGGATACACAAAAGTTTTTCCAGGCGGCGTTCAGAACCTCCAGCTGGGCGCTCTCGTCCAATGCGTCCCATTCCTCCTGGGTATATTTCTCGGGCTTCCCCGCCGGGTCGTTGGCGTTAAAGCCCGGGCTTTGGGCCATGGCCAGCACCTCGCCGGTTTTGGGGTTCATAATCAGCACCGCCGTGTTTTCGGCGTTGTATTCCGCCATCATTGCGGCGGCGGTTTCCTCGCTATACTGCTGCAGGGTGTAGTCCAGGGTGGTAATGCAGGTACCGCCGTCCTGAGCCGCCACCTCCTGGGTCACAATCTGGTTGGTGCCCTCGTAGGTAATAAACGACCGGCCATTTACCCCGGACATGGCGTCGTTATACTGGTATTCCAGTCCCCAGCTGGTATCCCCCCGGACAAACCCAATCACCGGGGCGCCGGTGCTGCCGGCCACATACGCCCGCTTGGTATCCTTTTGAAACACCAAGCCCTTCAGCTCCCGGCTTTCCAGCTCCTCCTTGACCTCCCGCTCCTGTTTGGTGGCCAGCACCTTCCAGCTGGTATCCAGCCGGGGAATCTTTTTCTCCGGGTCAACCAGCTCAATATAGCTTTTTAGGGTATCCAAATCCAGCCCCAGCACCTCGCTGAGGGCGGTAATGGTTTTTTCCTGCTCGGCGGTAGGGTACTGTACCAACACCCGCACATCCAGAATAATATTATAGACCGTAGTACTCAGGGCCAGCGCCTGCTTATTACGGTCTAGGATTGCGCCGCGGTTGGGAGAAGTGGTCACATCGTACCGGCTGACCTGCTGGGTTTTGGCCTTGGTTTCGTATTCGGCGCCCTTGGCCAGCTTTAAATAGCCGACCCGTCCCCCCAGGCCCGTTAGACAGGCCACAAAAACCGCCAAAAAAGCTTTAATTCGGATGTCCATCCCACGGCGTTTTTTCATTTTTTATCCGTCCTGTTAAAAAGATTTCCCATAGAGCCGATGGAAAACACCGACGTTTTTTCCGGGGTCTCCTCGGCATACTGGGTTGTTGTGCTTTCCCGGGGCACGTCGATGTACACAATCTGATACGACTGCGGCTCGCTCATGCCCAACCGGCCCTTTGCCTCCTGTTCCACATAATCCAGATTTATCTCTTCGGTAATTTCGGCCTCCAACGCCACATTGGCGCTTTGCAAGGTCGCAAGCTCGTCCTGCATCCGGCTCAGCTTCACCTGCTCCTGCTTGAGCACGGCAAAGGAGCCTGCCACGGCAATAGCCCCCACAAACACCACGCTCACCAAAAAAAGCAGGTGTAACCGGGCCTTCCAAAAGCTTTGGGGCTTTTCCCGCCGGACAGAGGGCCCCTCCTCCGGGCGCACTTCCTCCCGGGGCAGCTCCTCCGGCGCATAGGCCAGGCTGCCATAGGAACGATACACCCGCTCCGGCGGCCGGACGGACGGATGGGTGGTATGCAGATGTTTTCCGGCTTTGTACGCCATAGCTTCTCCCTGCCCTGTTCTGGATTCTTATATCCCAAGGCCGCTTTTCGGCGGGCCTTTTTTATTTCTTGCTGGTAGCCGGCTTTGCTCCGCCGGGAGCCGCCGCCTTTGTTTCCTTTTATTCCCGTTTTATTCCCGTTTCGGGTCCCCGGCAACGACCGCCGCCCCCGTTTTTTAATCTTTTGTAAGCCGCCGCTCAAACACCCGCAATTTGGCGCTGCGGGCCCGGGGGTTTTCCTCCAGCTCCCCCGCTGACGGCACCAGGGGCTTCCGGGTCACTACCCGGCCCAAGGGCTTTTTCCCGCACACGCACACCGGGAAGTCCCGGGGGCAGGTACAGGGGTCGGCCCAGGTACGGAAAGCCTCCTTCACCATCCGGTCCTCCAAGGAATGGAAGGTGATAATGGCCACCCGGCCGCCATCGTTTAAGCAAGCGGGGATACGTTCCAGCACCCGCTCCAGCCCCCCCAGCTCGTCGTTCACGGCGATGCGGATAGCCTGAAAGCTCCGTTTGGCCGGATGGGGGCCCTCCCGGCGGGCGCCCTTGGGCACCGCCTGCTTAATGACCGCCACCAGCTCCCCGGTGGTAGCAAGGGGCCGCTCCTGCCGGGCCCGGACAATAAATTCCGCAATGCGCTTGCTCCACTGCTCCTCGCCGTACCGCCACAAAATGTCGGCCAGCAGCTCTTGGGGCCACTCGTTGACCACCTGGTAGGCCGAAAGGGGGTTGCTGCGATCCATCCGCATATCCAGCGGCGCATCGTGCTGGTAGCTAAAGCCCCGTTCCGCCTCGTCCAGCTGGTACGACGAAACGCCCAAATCCAAAAGAATCCCGTCCACCCGCTCCACCCCGGCTTCTGCCAGTGCCTGAGGCAGGTTTTCGTAGTTGTTATGAATCAACGTGACCCGGTCGCCAAAGGGGGCCAATCTCTTCCCGGCCGCCCGCAATGCATCGGTATCCCGGTCAATGCCAATCAGCCGTCCGGTGGTCAGGTGCCGGCAAATGGCTTCGGAATGCCCGCCGCCGCCCAGCGTCCCATCCACATACACCCCGGCGGGGTCAATGGCCAACGCCTCCATGCACTCCGGCAGCAGAATCGAACGATGATGAAATTCCATGAGGTTTCTCCCTTCCGGCCTTAGTCGTTTTGCCAAACGTCGAACTTCATCATGGCGTCTTCCATCTCATCGTCCAAATATTCCGACTTGCTGCTGTAAACCTCCCAAGCGGTCTTGCTCCAGATTTCTACAAAGTTGCCCCGGCCCACCGAAACAATCTCCTTGGTAATCTGGGCAAACTCCCGCAGGTTTTGAGGCAACACCACCCGGCTTTGGGGGTCCACCTCGCATTCTACCGCCCGGGACAGAAAGAAACGGGACAGGCGGCGGGCGTCCTTATCGGCGGGAGGCAGCTTCATCAGCCGGCCGGCAAACTTTTCCCACTCGGCGGCAGGATAGGCGCCCAGGCACCCGTCGAAGCTTTTGGTGATGACGAACTTATCCCCCAGCTCGCCCCTCCATTTGGCGGGCATGATGATGCGGCCCTTGGCATCTACCGTATGGGAATATTCACCGATCAGCATACCCTCACCCCTTTCGACTGGGCTGGTGCTCCATTTTCCTCCTCTGGTGCACCACTTTCCTCCCTCGTAATGTAATTTTAATATACATTTAATAATTTATCAAGTGTTTTTCTTGGGTTTTTTTATGAAATCCACACAAAAAAAGGCCGTCTTGACATTTGGTCAAAACAGCCTATATTTTGTATATTTTTTCGGTTTATACCACTGTATCTTGTTTTTTCCGGTGCCGCAGCACTAAAATAACTACCCCAATGGCAATCAAAACAAGGGAAACCAGCTGGGAGATAGGAAAATTTGTCCCCCACAAATACAGCTGGTCGGTGCGGATGCCCTCAATCCAGAACCGCCCCACCCCATAGCCGATAAAGTAGGCGGCCAGCACCACGCCGTCGGTTTTCTTCTTCCGCAGCAGTACCAGCAGAAGCATCAGCACCCCGATATTCCACAGGCTTTCGTACAAAAAGGTGGGATGAACCTGAATGTACTCCACCCCCTGCCAGGTCACGATATGCCCCGCAATATCCGGCGTTACATCCGCCGCCTTTACATCCGAAAGCCGGTAGCGCATGGCCAGCAGCCCATCGCTGTACCCGCCAAACACCTCCCGGTTGATAAAGTTGCCAATCCGGCCCACAATCTGGCCCACCACCACGCCGGGGATGCAGGTGTCGGCCACCTTCCAAAACGAGGCTTTTTTCAGCCGGGTAATCACCAGCGCCGTAATCAGCCCGCCGATAACCCCGCCGTAAATGGCCAGGCCGCCTCCCCGCAGGTTAAAAATTTCTAGGGGCCGCCCGGCAAACAGCTTCCAGTTAAAAATCACATAATACAGCCGGGCCCCGACAATCCCCAGGAGAATACACCAAATGGTCACGTCGGTATACAGGTTGCTGTCCTGCCCGCTACGCTTTACCTCATAAAAAATCAGCAGCAACGCCAGCACCATACCCATGGCAATGACCACGCCGTACCAATAGACCTCCATGCCGAACAGCCGGAAGGCCACATTGTCCAAATGTTCAATTTCGATTCCCAAATGGGGGAACCAAATCTCGGGTGCGTTATTCATACTTCTTCCTATCCTCCCCGTTTAGGCCGGGCCCACCACCGAAAGCACGGTCTGCTCCGGCTTCAGCCAGGCCAGCTGACTCTCGACCTCCGCCAGCGTTATCGCCCGCCAAGCCTGGGCAACGGCGGTCAAGTCGGTATTTTCCAAGCTTAGGGCTGCCTGCTCCACCAGCGCCTGTGCGGGGTTGCCGGCCCGCCGGAGAAAATCCCCCTGTAGCCGCCGGCAGACCCGCTCGAAGGCCCCTACCGAAAACCCGTCCCGCCGGGCCTTCTCCACTGCCTGTACCGCCAAATCCCGTACCCGTTCCGGTACGGGAGACGTCCCCGTTAGTGCCGCACAGGCATAGCCTCGGCCCCGCATTCCCAAAAGCTCCGGGGGTTCGTCCAAAAGCCCCCGGTCGTAAGCCCGGCCAAAAAAGTCGCTGCCCCCGCCAAACAGCAATTCCAGCAGCGCCGTTTGCCGGGTTTGGGCCGCCAGCTCCCCCGCCGCAGCCGGCAGCGAGATTCCCCAAGCAAACACCGGCTGGGTCAGGGCTAGGGTATGCCGCACCACCGCCCGGGCCGGGCGAGGGGGCCGGGCGCTTTCTCCCCGGATGCAGGGCCATAGCTCCCCTGCCCCGGGGTGGGCCAGCTTTGTTGCGGCCAGGGCCAGCACACGCTCCGGTTCTACCGGCCCTACGCACACCAACGCCATATTTTCCGGCCGGTAATAGGCGGCGTGGGCGTTTTGCAGGTGCCGGGCCGTAATGGGGGCAATGCTCTCCCGGCTGCCCGCCACCGGCTCCGCCCAGGGCTTGCCGGGGTACAGGGCTTGCAGCATTTGAAAATAGGCCCGCCAGTCTCCCCGGTCGTCGTACATATCGATTTCCCGGCCAATGATGTCCCGTTCCCGGGCCACCGAGGCCGCCGAAAAGCCGGTGTGGCTCACCATGTGGAGCAGCCGCCCCAGCTGGCGTTCCCACCCCGTTTCGGTAGCCACATAATACACCGTTTTTTCGGCGTCGGTAAAGGCGTTGGCCTGTGCGCCGTCGGCGGCAAAGGCGGCAAAGCAGTCCCCCTCCGCCTGCTCGAACATTTTGTGCTCCAAAAAATGAGCGGTCCCGGCAGGCAGCTCCTGCCGCACGCCCCGGCGATACAGGGCCCGATCGGCTGCGCCAAAGCCCACGGCGACCAAGCACCGCACCGCCCGGCAATCGTTTCTCTGTATTATAGTACATTTCAAGCCCGAGGGCAACATCTTGTAAAACAGCCGCCCCGGTAATCCCGCTTCGGTTTTGGTAATCGTCTGCATCCTACATCCTTTCCGCCAGCACATACAGGGTGTCCAGCTTTAGCCCCGCCGCCGCCTGGGCCGTTTCGTCCCGGGTCACCGTTTCCAACCGGCGGCAAACCGCCTCCAGCTCCGGCTCCTCCCCCGCCAAAATTTGATCCAACACAAAATCCGCCCAAGCCGCCGGGGATTCCTTCCGGCCCCGCAGGCGTTCCCCCAGGCTTCGCTTGGCCTGTGCCACCTCGGCTTCCTCCAACGTGTGGGGCAGTTCCGCCACCGCCCGGGCTATTTGTTCCCCTGCTCCGTCCACCGCCTGCGGCAGCAATCCCGCCTGAGCCAGCAAAATCCTTTGGTGCCGCAGGGCAACGGCGCCCACGCTGTAACACAGCCCCGCCGCCTCCCGCAAGGAAGCAAACAGCCGGGAAGCCCCGCCGCCGCCCAGCACCTCCGCCGCCACCTGCAACGGCAAATACCCGCCTTGACTGCGCCAGCCCATTACCAGCTGGGCCTGCCGCCCGGGACAGGGCTCGAATACCCGGTGGGGGAATCGGGGTGCGTCGGGGGCCTGGGGCGCCACCGGCTTCTCCCACACCGGCCCCTGCCGCAACCCGTCCAGCCAGCCCCGCAGCTCTCCCTCCAGCCCCGGGCGCTGCCGACCGGCATACACAATCACCGCCGGGGCCCGGCCCACCAGCTGCCGGTACAGGGTGTGTAGCCGTCCCGCCGTCCAGTCCGGCAACCTCTCGACTGCGCCATCGGCGTCCACCCCAAAAACCTCGTTCCGGCACATCCACCTCAGGCACCGGGTCTGGGCCCAATGGAAACGGTCATCCTGCCGGGACAAAAGCGCCCGGGCCAGCGCCAGCTTTTCTCGGTTTACCCTCTCGGCGGAAAAGCCCTCGGTCAGCGGGCCTTCCACCGTTTCCCGCAAAACCTCCAGCGCCGTATCCCACACCGTCCCCCGTACCGGCCGGGGTACCGATACCTGTAGGCTTAACAGCTGCTCGTCCCCTTTCTTTAAGGCCGCCGCCGTCAGGCTGGCCCCCCATAGCCCCTCCAGCCGGTGGTAGCGCTCCCGCATCTCCGCCGGGCCACCGCCCACCGAAAGCAGACGGCTGAGCAGCGATACCCCGGTAGCCCAGTCCGCAGACAGCGGCAGCCGAAACACCAGCCACAGCCGGTCGCAGCCCTCCGTCCCCCCGTCCAGCGCAAAAAAGCAAGCCGGTGCCCGGTCCCTTACCGCCACTGCGCCGCCCGGTTTTGCCTCCCGCCCCGCCGCCTCCCCCTGGCCGTTCCCCCTTGCCCCGCCGGGCTCCCGTTCCCGGCCCGGCTCTGTCCTTTCCCTCTCTATAGCCCGGCGTCCCGTTGTTTCTTCCAATCCCGTCGCCCCTTTCTTTTATATCTTGCTTCGGTTCTTTCCCGCCGTTTCTTCGGCTTTGGCACAGATTTTCCTTCCTTGGGCTAGTATGCACCGCCGCTTCCCGCTTCATACAAGCCCCAACGGGCTGTTACAGGGCCTTTTCTCGTAAGAAAATACGCCGAAGCCAGCCGGAGCGTCCCGGACATAAAAAACGGCCGCAGAATATCCCAAGATACTCTGCGACCATCCTTTTGTTTGTAAAGAAAATCCATTACAACGAGCGCTTCCTCCCTCTCGGCCTGTCCGGCGGTCGGTGGGAGGCCCAGGGGATTGGCGCCTATAAAAAGCCTCTTCCGTCAAAGCAGTACCGGCGTCCGGGCAATCAAAATAATGATGAGAATAACCATGACAAACGCCGCCACCCCAACGGCTGCCATAAACCTCCGGCTAAGCGGCTTCCGCCTCGCCCTGCTTATCAACAGGACGCAAACCACGCAAGCCGCCGTAACCGCAAGGGATATGCCCAGCGCCTTCCATAGCCAAGAAAGCGTATGTATCCATCTCATATGCCCGCTCCTTTTGTTTGTCCGTCCACTCCCCTATTCCCCGTTTCAACCCGCTTTTTGAGCCCGATAAAACCGTTCTCGGCCGGGTGTGCCAAGGCGCCATCCGGGTTTTCCGCAAGCGCCGCCTGCTTTGCCGGCGGGTTCGGCTGTTCTTTCATCCGCAAATGACGCACTTTCGCCGCCTGCGGTATTTGCCTTGACACTCATATTTTCCCACAATGGAATGGCTTTCGTCAACGGATTCCTTGCCCTATTTCAGGATTTTTCGGAAATAGGCCTCGCCGCCGTCCGTTTCCGCCGCTTGTCGGTTGCGCCACAAAATATGATACCCATAGGTGTTGCCGGAGATGGCATAGAGGAGAATGACCCCTATCCCCGTAACGGCAAAAACGGCGTTTCTAAGAACGGATAATTTTGGATTGCCCTCCTCGCTGCACCAGTTGTTCTGCGGCAAAAAGCAAATCCCGATTCGGATTAGGGCAGAAATCCAAATGATTGACACCAACGCCGCCGGCGCCTCCAGCTCGTAAAAAGTATTTTTCCAAATATATAGCAGCAGGATATAGAATACCGTCATGGTAATCGAAGAAACCTGAAGCCCTATCCCCAGCTGCTTCTCGATTTTTTCGCTGCTGCCTCGGATGGCCCGCATCACCCGGGGAATCAAATGAAATGCGTCGCCTCCGCATAAGGTTAGGGTCAACGCCCCATACAAAATAAATAAGACGTTGCCTTTTGCCAAGGCAAAGAACAAAATCCCCGCAATCAAATCGAATGTTAAATAGCAAACGTCAAAGATTGCCTCCATCAGGTCCGGTACCCGAGGCTTGTATGTGTTTTTTGTCATCCTGCCATTCTCTCCTTCTATCGCATCCACAAAAGAGAGGCTGTGCCGAAACACAGCCTCCCTGGGAACTCTTATTCAACTACTCGGGCGTGCATAAGGGCCTCTCCGCCCCGGCTTCCGGTTTTTTGCTTTTCGTTTGATTTTTCAAAAAGGCCGGCCCGCTTAGTCCATTGCCCGGGTTTGAATCTCCTCGGTAATCCGGGCAATTACGTTCTTCAAATCCTGCTGGCCTTCCTCGCCGTTCTTCCGGCTCCGCAGGGATACCTTGTTGGCTTCCTGATCCTTTTCGCCTACCACAATGATGTAAGGCACCCGCTCGTTCCGGGCCTCCCGAATCTTGTAGCCAATCTTCTCGCTCCGCCAGTCGGCCTCCACCCGGATACCTGCGTCGTCCAGCTCCTGCATCACCTGTTTGGCATAGTCCGTATACTTTTCGGAAATGGGCAAAACCTTGACCTGCACAGGTGCCAGCCAAGTGGGGAAGGCCCCGGCAAAGTGCTCAATCAAAATGCCAATAAACCGCTCGATGCTGCCAAAGGCAACCCGGTGGATCATCACCGGCCGTTTCCGGCTGCCGTCGGGGGCCACATACTCCAAATCAAACCGCTCCGGCAGGTTCATATCCAGCTGGATGGTACCGCACTGCCAGGTACGGCCAATGGAGTCCTCCAAATGGAAGTCAATCTTGGGGCCATAAAACGCGCCGTCGCCTTCGTTAATGACATAGGGCAGGCCCATGTCGTCCAAAGCGCCTTGCAGGCCGTTGGTAGCCATTTCCCACGCCTCGTCGCTGCCCATGCTGTCCTCGGGACGGGTGGAAAGCTCCACATGGTACTTAAACCCAAAGCGCTTATACAGGCTGTCAATCAGGTTGGCCACGTTTTTAATCTCGTCCCGGATTTGTTCCTCGGTCATAAAGATATGGGCGTCATCCTGGGTAAAGCAGCGCACCCGGAACAGGCCGTGGAGGGCGCCGCTCTTTTCGTGGCGGTGTACCAGGCCCAGCTCGCCCACCCGCAGCGGCAGCTCCCGATAGGAATGCAGCTGCTGCTTGTAAACCAGCATCCCGCCGGGGCAGTTCATAGGCTTAATGGCGTGCTCCACCCCGTCAATCTCCGTGGTATACATGTTTTCCTTGTAGTGGTCCCAGTGGCCGCTACGCTCCCACAGCTCCCGGTTCATAATCATGGGCGTGGAAACCTCCACATACCCGGCCTTTTTGTGAATCTCCCGCCAATAGGTAATCAGCTCGTTTTTAATCACCATTCCCTTGGGCAGGAAGAAGGGGAAGCCCCGGCCCTCGTCCAGCAGGGCAAACAGCTGCATTTCGGCCCCCAGCTTCCGGTGGTCCCGCTTTTTGGCCTCTTCCAGCATGGTCAAATAGGCCTCCAAATCGGCGGCCTTGGGATAGGCGGTGCCGTAAATACGAGACAGCATTTTATTCTTCTCGTTGCCCCGCCAATAGGCGCCGGCTACGGAGGTCAGCTTAATGGCCTTAACCGGCTTGGTGGTCATCAGGTGGGGACCGGCGCACAGGTCCACAAACTCGCCCTGCTTATAGAACGAAATGGTGGATTCCTCGGGCAAGTCCTCAATCAGCTCCACCTTGTAGGGCTCTTCCTTTTCGGCCATAAAGGCAAGGGCCTCGTCCCGGGGCATTTCAAAGTATTCCAAGGGGAGATTCTCCTTGGCAATCTTCTTCATTTCCTTTTCCAAGGCCTCTAATTCCTCGGGGCCAAAGGGCTGGGGCCGGTCCAAATCGTAATAAAACCCGTCGGCAATGGCGGGACCAATGGCCAGCTTCGTTTCGGGATACAAGCGCTTCACCGCCTGCGCCAGCATATGAGAGGCAGTGTGCCGGAAGGCCCAACGGCCGTCGGGGTCGTCAAAGGTGCAAATTTCTACCTCGGCGTCGCCGTACACCACATACCGCAAGTCTTTTTCTTCGCCGTTTACCCGGCCGCAGCAGGCATTCCGGGCCAGCCCGTCGCT
>CAKTER010000004.1 GCA_934552695.1 uncultured Eubacteriales bacterium | reverse complement strand
GTCTACATCATCGACGAAGTCCATATGCTCTCCACCCCGGCCTTTAACGCCCTGCTAAAAACCCTGGAGGAGCCCCCGGCCCACGTCATTTTTATTTTGGCCACCACCGACCCGCAAAAAATCCCGCCCACCATTTTGTCCCGGTGCCAGCGGTTCGATTTCCGGCGGATTTCTGTGGCCGACATGGCCGCCGCCCTGGGCCGGGTAGCCGACGCCGAGGGCATCCCCGTCCAGCCCGCCGCCCTGCAATACCTGGCCCGGCTTACCGAGGGCTCCCTGCGGGACGGGCTGTCGCTGCTGGACCAGTGCGCCGCCACCTTTGCCGGCCAAACCCTTACGGAGGCCCTGGCCGAATCGTTAGTGGGCGCTGCCGACGATGCGGTATACGACCGGCTGATTGCCGCCCTAGCCCAGCGGGATAGCGCCGCTTGTTTTGCTCTTTCCGCCGAAAGCTTTGCCAGCGGCCGGGACGTAAACCGGTTTGTGGCCGAGCTGCTGCTGCGCTTGCGGAACCTGCTGGTGGCCCAAACCCTATCCGACCCGGCGGCCATTTTGGAGCTTTCCGCCGAAAGCATTGCCGCCATGGAGGAGCGGGCCGGGGCCGTTTCCCGGGAGGAGCTTTTGTACTTTATTCAAGTGTTTTCCCGGTTGGCCCCCGAGCTAAAAACCTCCCGCAGTCCCCGGATTCTGCTGGAGGTGGAGCTGCTCCGCATTTGCACCGGGGAGGAAGCCCCCCGGAATTTGGAGGCACTTTCTGCCCGGCTGGCCTCTCTGGAGCGGGAGCTGAAGGAGCGCCCGGTGGCCATCAGCGCCGCCCCGGCCACGCCCCCGGCAGCCGTCCCGGCCCCGGCGGTGGAACCCCCGCCGGCAAAAAAGCCCCGCATTCCCACCAAAAACATGGAGGCGGCAAGGGCCGCTTGGCAGGGGGTTCTCCCCCGGTTCCCCATCGGCACCCAAATGGCCCTAAAGGCCGTGTTCCCCGGCTTTTGGGAAGAGAACGCCCTGTACCTGATTTGCGAAAACGCCGGGGTAGAGGGGATTGTCCGCCGGAAAATGCCGGAGCTGCGGGAATATTTGGAGGAAGCCCTGGGGCAGGCCCCGGTGCTGCAAACCATGCTGAAAAAGGACTTTGAGGAACGGTTTGACCCCGCCCCGGCGGAGGACACCGCCCTATCGGCGCTTTTGGAAAAGCTGCCCGATGCCGAGATTGAAGAATGACCCGGCAACCCAAACACCGGTCCCTAACCGCAAACGGAGGTGCCCCATGAAGCAAACGCCCCCCTGCTTTTTCGGTTTTTCCCGCCGGGCCCTCGCCCTGTGCGGGGCGGCCCTGCTCCTGTTTTCCGGCTGCGGGGCCAATCCCGGGAAGGCTTCTTCCGGTTCCGGCCTCTACACCACCTCCCTGTCCGAGGCCGAGGTTTTTATCGACCTCCCCGCCCTGCGGCAATACGGCGATTACACCTGCGGGGCCACCTGTGTGCAAATGCTGATGAACGCCCTCTTCCCCTATGAGGGCGACCGTAACCTGACGGGATACGAAGAGGCTTTGGGCACCACGCCAGAGGCCGGTACCCCGCCGGAGGCCATCACCCACTTTTTCGAGGACACCGGTGTGGCCTTTACCGCTACGCAAAACCTCACGCTTTCCGATTTAAAAGCGGCCCTGAGCGCCGGGCACCCGGTTTTGCTCCCCTTGCAGGCCTGGTCTGCCGACGGCAGCTACAATGTGGACGACCCCACCGACCCGGAAACCTATCTGACCGAGGGGCATTGGGTCATTTGCGTGGGCTATGCCGACGCCGCCCGCCCCTATTTTATCTTTAACGACCCCGCCTGCGTAGGCCATACCCTCATTGCCGCCGACGAGTTCGACCGGCGCTGGATCGACCAAAGCGGGGACGGGACGGTTTACGACCACTACGGCATCACCATCACCCAATCCATTCCCTACGACCCTCAGGGGCTGTTTTATATGGAATAAAGATAAACTCACATAAAATTCAAATTTAGGAGGATACACACAATGGCAAAAGGCAAAGGATTTGGCATGGGCCCCATGGGCGGCATGGGCGGCATGAACATGAACAACCTGATGAAGCAGGCTCAAAAAATGCAAAAGCAAATGGAAGAGGCCCAGGCGGCCCTGGCCGAAAAGGTCATTGCCGCTTCCGCCGGGGGCGGCGCCGTCAAGGTGGAGGTCAGCGGCAAAAAGGAGCTGCTGTCTGTCACCATCGACCCCGAAGTGGTTGACCCCGACGATGTAGAAATGCTGCAAGACCTGATTTTATCCGCTGTCAACGAAGGGCTGCGGCAGGCCGACGAGGTCGCCGCCGGCACCATGGGCCGCTTCACCGGCGGGTTGATGTAAATGCAGGTCTACGGCAACGCCTTGTCCCGGCTCATGGACACCCTGGCCTCGTTACCCGGCATTGGCAAAAAATCCGCCGGGCGGCTGGCCCTGTACCTGATTGCCCAACCGGAGGAACGGGTACGGGCTTTAACCGACGCCATTTGGGAGGCCAAACAAAAGGTTCGCTACTGCGCCGTATGCCAAAACCTTTCGGAGGACGAGCTATGCCCCGTTTGCCAAAACCCCAAACGGGACGCCGCCACGGTGATGGTGGTGGAATCCCCCCGGGATTTGGCCGCCTACGAGCGCACCGGCGAATACCACGGGCTGTACCACGTTTTGCAGGGGTGCATTTCCCCCATGAACGGCGTGGGCCCCGACGATTTAAAAATCAAGGAGCTGCTGGAACGGGTCCAGCAGGGCGGCATCGACGAGATTATTTTGGCCACCAACCCCACGGTAGAAGGGGAGGCCACCGCCCTGTATCTGGCCCGGCTGCTCAAGCTGTTCCCCGTCAAAGTTACCCGCATTGCCAACGGCGTCCCCGTAGGCGGCGATTTGGAGTATGTGGATCAAGCCACGCTGGCCCGTGCGCTGGAGGGAAGGAGAGAAGTGTTGTGAGTTACGCCGACACCCTGTTTATCGAAAACTGCCGGGATATTTTGGAAAACGGGTATTCCGATGAAAACGAACCCGTCCGGCCCCGCTGGGAGGATGGCGCCCCGGCCCACACGATCAAGCGCTTTGGCATTGTCAACCGCTACGACTTAAGCAAGGAGTTTCCCCTGCTGACCCTGCGCTACACCAACTGGAAAGCCGCCATCGACGAAATTTTATGGATTTGGCAAAAAAAATCCAATGCCGTCAAAGACCTGAACTCCCATATTTGGGACCAATGGACCGGCCCCGACGGCACCATCGGCAAGGCCTACGGCTACCAGCTGGGCGTGAAGCACCACTACCCCGAGGGGGACTTCGATCAGGTAGACCGGGTGCTTTACGACCTAAAGCACAACCCCTCCAGCCGCCGCATCCTCACCAATATTTATAATTTTGCCGACCTTTCGGAAATGAACCTCTATCCCTGCGCCTACAGCATGACCTTCCATGTGACCGGCAACCGGCTGGACGCCATTTTAAACCAGCGAAGCCAGGACACCCTGGTAGCCAACAACTGGAACGTGGTGCAGTACTCCGTTCTGCTGCTGATGCTGGCCCAGGTTTCGGGGCTTAAGGCCGGGGAGCTGGTTCATGTCATCAGCGATATGCACATTTACGACCGGCACATCCCGCTGGTGCGGGAGCTTTTAGCCCGGGAGCCTCAACCGGCCCCCACGTTTTGGATGAACCCGGCGGTAACGGATTTTTACGCCTTTACCCCCGACGACTTCCGGGTAGAAAACTATCGCTACGGCAAAAGCCTGGGGAAGATTCCTGTGGCCGAATAAGGAGGGTTGCTTGTGGAGATTATCGCCATTGCCGCTGCCGACCAAAACTGGGGCATCGGCCAAAACGGCGGCCTGCTGCTGCACCTGCCTCCGGACATGAGGTTTTTTAAGGAGACCACCACCGGCAACACCGTGCTGATGGGCCGCAAAACCCTGGAAAGCTTCCCCGGCGGCCGGCCCCTGCCCCACCGGGCCAATTTGGTGCTGACCCAAAACCCGGCCTATGCCCGGGAGGGGGTCACGGTCTGTCCCTCCCCCGCTGCGGCCTTCCAACAGGCCAAAGCCCTGGGCCGCCCCCTCTATGTGATTGGCGGCGGCAGCGTGTACCGGCAGCTATTGCCCTACTGCCAAACGGCCCTCATCACCAAAATCGAGGGCTCCTTCCCGGCGGATACCTTTTTCCCCAATTTGGACGCCGACCCCAACTGGGTTTTGGCCGACCCCGGTGAGGTGCAGGAGCATAAGGGGGTTTTGTTTCGGTTTGCCCGTTACATCCAGCCCCGGCCTCGGAACATGGTGTGAATTTTTTGTCGCTTTTCTTAAGAATTTTCACTTCTCTTGCACAAGCTTTCCCCTGCGTGCTATACTCACACCATAGCACGATTGTTTTATTTTAAAGGAGGTAAGTTTCATGAAGAAAAAAGCATTTGCTGTGGTCTGCTGTGCTGCTTTGGCCGCCGCTTCCGTCCCGGCTATGGCCGCCGACAAAACCATTTCTACCGGCGCCAGCGCCATGAGCAGCGTAACGGTGGAACAGCCCGAAAAGACCGAAACCAACGAAATTAAGGTCATTGCCAACGGCGCCGCCGTGTCCTTTGACCAGCAGCCCGTTATCCAAGAGGGCCGCACGCTGGTTCCCCTGCGGGCCGTCCTGGAGGCCATCCATGCCAACGTAATCTGGATTCCCGAATCCAAGGCTGTCTACATTCAGCGGGGCAACACCGCTTTGACCCTGACCATCGGCTCCAACACCGTTGCCATTGACGATATGCTGGAGGGCGAGGGCTCTGTAGCTCTGGACGTACCCGCTCAAATCATTGGCGATCGCACCCTCATTCCCCTGCGGGCCGTGTGCGAGGCTCTGGGCGCTCAGGTAAGCTGGGACGAAGCCACCCGCACCATCACTGTCACCGATACCGGCGTATTTGCCATTATGGGCATCGACACCCTGACCCAGGATGTTAAGGCCGCCGACGGCACCACGCTGGTTAAGGTCTCCGTCCAGTATCCTCAGGTTGTCGCTTCCGTAGCCAACGCCGAAGCCATTAATTCCACTCTGAAGGCCCAGGCCGAGGCCGCTGTGGAAAGCGTCCTGCCCGATATGAAGGCCACTGCCGAGGAGCTGCGGAGCATCCCCGACCACACCTTTGAGCCCGTCACCATCACCGGGGTCTGCGCTCCCACCTATGCCTCCACCACCCTGCTGTCCTATTTTAGCGACATCAGCACCTATGCCGGCGGCGCTCATCCCATGACCGTCCGCACCGGCTACATCCTCGACCGCACCACCGGCCAGCCCACCACTCTCAGCGCCGCTACCGGCCTGACCGAGGAAGCCCTGACCGCAGCGGCCAAAAAGCTGTTTGCCGCCGACATCGACGCTCACAGCGACCTGTATTTTGAGGAAGCCAAAACCACGCTGGAAAGCAAGGACTTTACCTATGGCGCTTATCTGACCCAGGCCATCCACTCTCTGGACGGCGAGGACACCACTCAGGTTGCGTTCTTTGCCCAGCTGTACACCCTGCGGCCCTACGCCGGCGGGATGCCCGTGGTACACGCTCCTCTGAGCAGCCTGAAGTAATCCCGACAGCTTATTTGGCGGCGTTCCCCTGCGGAGCGCCGCTTTTTTAAATTCCACACAAAAAATGGCAGCCGCCCCTGGGGGAAGCTGCCGTTTTGTTTGTATAAAGGCGAGCAAGTCTATAAGCCGGGTTCTGTATTCGACGGCCATCTATCTTGGAGCGCCGTTGCCGGCGCCCTCGCGCGACCTTACCGGAGACGGGACGGGCCGCCCCTCATTGTCTCGCTTTGGTCTTGCTTCGGACGGGGTTTACAGAGCCTCTGCTGTTACCAGCAAAGCGGTGCGCTCTTACCGCACCTTTCCACCCTTACCTGCCCCAAGGCAGGCGGTTTATTTCTGTTGCACTTTCCTTAGAGTCGCCTCCACCGGCCGTTAACCGGCGTCCTTGCCCTGCGAAGCCCGGACTTTCCTCACCCCCGCAAAAGCGGGCCGGTGCGGCCGTCTGGCTTACTCGCCGTTTTGATTATAGCACAGTCCGGCCCAAAGAGCCACACAATTTTTACACATGGAAGATGGAGCCGCCCACAAACTCCCGGATAATGGAATTGGTGGGGATGCTCTCGCTGCCTACGGGCAAAAAGGCGTCCAAAAACCGCAGCAAGCGCTGGGCCGTGGGGTATTCCGGCTGCTCCGGCCCCACCTGGTACAGGAGCGGCTCCACGTAGGGCTTTAGCACGGCCAACTCATAAATCGTGGCCGAGTTGTAAATCATATCGGCGTTTTCCTGATAGGGGAAAATGTTGTCGGCCTCGCCCCGGGTCACGCTGGGCCACATCCGAATGGTTTCCACCGCCGAATAGCCCCGCCGCTGGTGGTCCCGGACAATCCGCCGGATCATGCGGCTATCCGTTGTAGAAATATTGTCGTGGTCATCCACATTCAGCTGGGTCATGGCGCTGATAAAGATTTTAAAGGTGTTTTGTACCGGCACCCCCCGGGTTACCAGGGGATTTAGCCCATGGATGCCCTCAATCACGCACAGGGAGTTCTTCCCCAGCCGCAGCCGCTTGCCCACCGGCTCCCGGGTACCCGTAATAAAATTGTACCGGGGGATTTCCGTTTCCTCCCCGGCAATCAGGGCATTCAGGTCGTGGGTAAACCGCTCCAAGTCCAAATTATATACGCTTTCCATATCGGGCTTGCCATCGGGGCCCAGGGGCGTTTTGGCCCGGTCAATAAAATAATCGTCCATGGAGATTACATGGGGTTCTACCCCATTGACCCGGAGCTGCACGCACAGCCGGTTGGCCCCGGTGGTTTTTCCCGAGGACGAGGGCCCGGAAATGAGCACGATTTTCACCGGTTCGGGCCGGGAGCAAATGGCGTCGGCCATTTGGGCAAACTTTTTCTCGTGGAGCGCCTCGTTCACACACACCAAATCCCGAAAGGTATCCTCCACAATGGTACGGTTCAGCTCCGCAATGTTCCGCACGTCCATCAGGCGGCACCAGTCCACCTGCTCCATAAACACCGCCGAAATTTTTTGCGGCAGGATAGGCGGCTCGATGGCCCGGGGGGCGTTGTCCCGGGGAAGCACCAGCAAAAACCCGTTTTCGTGAGGCACCAGCCCAAAATACCGCACATAGGAACAGTCCGGCGGCATCAGGCTATAAAAATAATTGTAATACCCATCCAGCTCGTACAGCTTGACCGCCGCCGTTTGCTTATAGCGGAACAGCTCCACCTTATCCTCCAAGCCTTGGCCTTTTAGCAGCTCGTACCCTTCCTCCGGCGAAAAATACGCCTTGCGAATGGGGGCTTTGGCTTCGGCCAGCTTCTGCATCCGGCCCTCGATTTGGGCCAGCAGCGCCGGGGTCACCGGTAGCCGGGGGGATTCAATCTCACAATAGTAGTTTTTCACCAGCGAGTTTTCCACCACCACCCGGGCCTCGGGGCCCAGCACGTCCCGCACCGCCCGGAGCATCACAAACGAAAGCGCCCGGGCATACACCCGCCGCCCCTCCGGGTCGGTAATATCCACAAAGTCCACCTCCCCGGCCTGCACCGGGTCGTTCAGCTCAAAAAACCGGTTGCCGCACCGGGCCAGCAAAATATCCCCGGCCCGCCGGTGGGCATAGTCCCGGGCCAGCTCTCCCAAGGTCGTTCCGGCCGCCACCTCCCGGGGGGCGTCGCCCATCACACTTACCCGCACTGTCTCCATGGTTCCTCCTGTTCTACCGAAGGCCTGCGCCCCCGGTGGTATCCGTTTCTCCTGTAACGGGCCCTTTTACGCCTCCGGTAGCCGGCAACGCAGGGGGGCTTCCTCCGTCCGGGCCTGCCAAACCGTCAGCTCCTGCCCCTCCCGGGCCGCCCGGCTTTGCAAATAGGCCGCCATCATCCGGGCAATGGGGGCTTCCGTCCCAAAATGGGTACCGTCAATCAGGCAAAAGCCCTCCTCTTCGGCGTTCCGGGCCTGATGATGCTTAACATCCCCCGTCAAAAGCACATCGGCGCCCGCCCGGAGTGCCTCCTCCATCAAATCGGCGCCCGCTCCGGTACACACCGCCACTTGTTGAAGAAACCTTCCGCCTTCCCCCACATAGGTAACCGCCGTTAGCCCCAACAGCTGCCGCACCCGCTCCGCCAGCTCCTCCAGGCTTTGACCTTGGGGTAAATCCCCCAGCCGGCCCATGCCCAAACCGCCTTTTTCTTCTCCCAGCTGGGCCACGTTTTGCAGCCCCAGCATTTGACAAATCAGGTCGTTGGTGCCGCCCCGGGCCCGGTCCAGATTGGTATGGGCGGCAAACACCGCCACCCGGTTCTCGATGAGCCGCAAAAGCATCCGGCCTAAGGCCGTATCCCCGCTGACCTGCCCAATCTTTCCAAAAATCAAGGGGTGGTGGGTCACAATCAGCCCCGCGCCTCCCTCGATGGCCTCGTCGATGACCGCCGACGTAATCTCCAGCGCCGTCATGACCCGGGTCACCTCCCGGCTTCGATCGCCTACCAAAAGCCCCGGGTTGTCCCATTCCTCGGCCAAGGCCGGGGGGGCCCAAGCGTCCATCCATTCCAATATATGCGCCATTCGCACAGGCATACGCCACCTTTCCCCATTTATATTCGCTTCTTCCCGGTCTCGGCCTTCTCCGGCCACAGCGCCCGCACCCGGCGCAGGGTTTCGCACTCTGCGGCCAGCGCCGGTATCGCCGCCTTCACCGAAATCTGCCAGTCCAGCCAGTCCCGCAGCAGGGGCTCCCGCCGGGCCAGCAAGTGCCGCCCGTATAAAACCTCCTGGTCGGTATAGGGCGTCTCTTCCCGGCCCGGGGCCACATCCAACGCCGTATAGTACCGGCGGCCCTCCCGGGCCATAACCTCGTTTTGGATGGTAAACCCCCGCTCCCAAAGCCCCTGTCGCACCCTTGGCAAATCGGACTGGGGCTGCAACACCAGCTGTTTCAGGGTAAGGGCTACCTCCCGGCCTTCGTCCAGCAGCGAAAGCATCAGCATCCCGCCCATGCCCGCCAGCACGGCGGTATCGGCTTCCCCCGCCGCCAAAGGCGTCAACCCGCTGCCCAGCCGGGTCGCAATCGCTTCTCCGGCGCCAAACCGGGCCACGTTTTCCGCCGCCCGGCGCAGGGGCCCGGCGTTTACATCGCAGGCAAAGCCCCGCTCCAGCCGTCCCTGCTGCCACAGCCACAGCAGCAAATACCCGTGGTCGGCGCCCACGTCGGCCACCCGGGGATAGCGCACCAGCCCCGCCACCGCCTGTAGCCGGTTCCCAATCTCCATATCCTATCCTCCTGCCGCAAGGTGCAAAAAGGTGCGTCCGACCGGAAGTCGCCCAGCGGCCAACGCACCTTTTTCGCAAAGCGCCTGCTTTTTATTCCAAATAGTCCTTCAGCTTTTTGCTCCGGCTGGGGTGCCGCAGCTTCCGCAGCGCCTTGGCCTCGATCTGCCGGATCCGCTCCCGGGTCACGTTAAACTCCTTGCCCACTTCCTCCAGCGTCCGGGCCCGGCCGTCGTCCAGCCCAAACCGCAGCCGCAGCACTTTCTTTTCCCGGTCGGTCAGGGTATCCAGCACCTCCATCAGCTGCTCCTTCAAAATGGTAAAGGCCGCCGCCTCTGCCGGAGCAGGGATATCGTCGTCGGGAATAAAATCGCCCAAATGGCTGTCCTCTTCCTCGCCAATGGGGGTTTCCAGCGACACCGGCTCCTGGGCAATCTTCATAATCTCCCGGACCTTTTCCACCGGCAGCTGCATTTCCACAGCCAGCTCCTCCGCTGTCGGGTCCCGGCCGTATTCCTGCAACAGCTGCCGGGAAATACGGATGAGCTTGTTGATGGTTTCCACCATATGCACGGGAATCCGGATGGTACGGGCCTGGTCGGCAATGGCCCGGGTAATGGCCTGCCGAATCCACCAGGTAGCATAGGTACTAAACTTGTAGCCCTTCCGGTAGTCGAACTTTTCCACGGCCTTAATCAGGCCCAAATTCCCTTCCTGAATCAAATCCAAAAACAGCATGCCCCGGCCCACATACCGCTTGGCAATGCTTACCACCAGCCGCAGGTTGGCCTCGGCCAGCTTTTTCCGGGCTTCCTCGTCCCCTTCCTCCATGCGGATAGCCAGATTGATTTCGTCCTCGGCCGAAAGCAGAGGCACCTTGCCAATCTCCTTCAAATACATCCGCACCGGGTCGTCAATATTGATGCCCTCGGGCAGAGAAAGATCCAGCTCCTCCTCCACCTCCGGCTCCATGGTATTTAAAATATCCACGCCCTGGTTGTCCAGATATTCGTATACCTTATCCATCTGCTCGGCAGACAAGGCCACCTCCGAAAAAAAGTCGGAGATTTCTTTATAATCCAGAACGTTTTTTTTCTTTTTAGCCAGGTTCACCAGCTCTTTTAACTGCTGCAACAGGGTTGCATCGTCGATGGTACGCAAATTGCCACTTCCTTCCTGCGTGTTTGACCGGCGCCTCCGGTCGCCATCGTTCCTGTTTCCGGTTACAGGTCGATTTCCTTCCGATCCCATTCTTTCCTCTGTTCCAATAACGCTTTTAACTCCAAAATGTCTGCCGTTTCCATATCCTTTTCCAGTTTGGCCCGTTTAATCAGCAAAATTTCCTCCTTGAGGGCTTTTTTTTGCGCTTCGGTGTCCAGCGGTTGGAGCCGCTGGGCAAACAGGCCCGAAACCAGCTTTTGTTCGTCCAAATCTGAAAAATGGTTCACCAGCTCCGCCGGCAAAATACTCAAATCCTGCTTCAGGCAATCCACCATAAGCTCTGCCACCCGGCGCAGGGCCGGGGTCAAAAAGTCCTCCGGGCCAAGGTATTCCAGCACCCGCCGGAACAACTCCGGGTGTGCGGCGCACCGGGCCAGCAAATCCTTTTGGGCCGCTAAAACCCCCTTGGGCACAGCCTCCGTCCCGGTCTTTTCCACCCGGTCGTACCGCCGCAGCCGTTCCTTTTCGGCCTTTTGGGCAAAGGCCTCCTCCTCCCGGTCCCGCAGGCGCTTCACCTGCCCCAGCAGGGTCTCGGCGGAAATGCCGGTCTCCTGGGCTACCTCCCGGGCGTATACCTCTGCCTCGATGGGGTTGGGCAGCTCCGAAAGCAGCTTGGAAACCTCGGTAGCAAAGGCCGTGATATGCTCCGGGTTTTCCAAATTGTAGTTTTTGCGAATACACGAAATAGCAAAGGCCGTGTGGCTTTGGGCGTTGGCAATGACCCGGGCAAATGCAGCAGGGCCGTGGGCCTTAATAAACTCGTCGGGATCCTTCCCGTCGGGCACGGCGGCCACCCGCACCGAAAGCCCGCCTGCCAGCAGCAGGGGAATGGCCCGCCGGGCGGCGTTTTGCCCCGCCTCGTCGCTGTCATACAGCAAAATCACGGCATCGCACACCTTTTGCAGCACCTTGACATGCTCCCCGTTCAGGGCGGTACCCAAGCCGGCTACCACATTGGGGAACCCGGCCTGCACAATGGCCAGCAAATCCATGTACCCTTCTACCAGGATGAGCTCCCGGCTGCGGGTCTTTTTGGCAAAATGCAGGCCATACAGGTTTTTGCTTTTGTTAAACAGCTCGGTCTCGGGAGAGTTTAGGTACTTGGGCTCGCCCTTTCCCAGCACCCGGCCGCCAAAGCCGATGCACCGGCCGCTGCCGTCAAAAATAGGAAACATCAGCCGGTTAAAAAACCGATCCCGCAGCGGGCCGCCCTCCCGGCCCGGCAAAACCAGCCCGCTTTTTTCCAGCTCCGTCTGCGTATACCCCTGCTCCGTTAAGTACCGGAGCAGCCGTTCCCGGCCCGGGGCGTACCCCAGCCCAAACTTCCGGGCCAGCGCCGGGGAAATTTGCCGTTTTTGCAAATACTCCAGGGCCTCCCGGCCCTCCGGGCCATGCAAGCATTCGTAATAAAACCGGCCCGCCGCGCTGTGCATGGCAAGCAGCCGCTCCCGTAGCTGCCGGGCCGCTTGGGCCGCCGGGGTCTCGGCCTCCTCCGGCAGCGGAATGTGTGCCCGCTCTGCCAGCTTCCGTACCGCCTCGGGGAAGTCCACGTTATCCATCTGCATCACAAAGCTGTACGCATTGCCGCTGGCGCCGCAGCCAAAGCAATAATACAGCTGCTTGTCGGGGCTGACGGAAAACGAGGCCGTTTTTTCGTGATGAAACGGGCAGAGGCCCCAGTAGTTGTTGCCCTTTTGCTTTAAAGGCAAATAGGAACCGATGAGATCCACAATGTCGGTGGCCACCCGTACCTCTTCCACCAATTCCTGAGGATACCGGGGCATCACTCCACCTCCCAAGAGGAGGGAATAAACCACTCGGTATATTTTTTCAGGGCAAACCGGTCGGTCATGCAGGCAATGTAGTCCACCGTCACCCGGTCTACCGGTTCTCCCCGGGCCAGCAGCAGCGCAAACTCCCGAGGCATTTCCTCCGGATGCGCCAGCACATGCCGGTAAAGCCCGCTGACCACATACTCCACTTTTTTATCGGAATCCCTGCGCCAATCGCTGTGGTACACGTTGCGGAACAAAAATTGCCGCAACCCCGTCATGGCCGCCCGCATCTCCGGGCTCATCCCAATATCCCCGGCGGCGTCGGAAAACCCTAACGTATCCCGGATCATGGTGTTAATGCGCTGGCTGGAGTTTTCCCCCACCACGGCGACCAGCTCCCGGGGGATGCTTTCCTTTTGGATGAGTCCCGCCCGCACAGCGTCATCCAAATCGTGATTGATGTAGGCGATTTTATCGGAAAGCTGTACCACCTTGCCCTCCAGGGTGCCGGGCTTGCCGCTGGTACGATGGTTACGGATGCCGTCCCGCACCTCCCAGGTCAGGTTTAGCCCCGCCCCGTCCTTTTCCAGCCGCTCCACCACCCGTAGGCTTTGCAGGCAATGCTCAAACCCCGGGGCGTACAGCTTGTCAAGCACCGCCTCCCCGGCGTGGCCAAAGGGGGTATGCCCCAAATCGTGGCCCAAGGCAATGGCCTCGGTCAAATCCTCGTTTAGCCGCAGGGCCCGGGCAATGGTCCGGGCAATCTGGGCCACCTCCAGCGTGTGGGTCAGCCGGGTACGGTAATGATCGCCTTCGGGAGAGATAAACACCTGGGTTTTGTGCTTCAGCCGCCGGAATGCCTTGCAATGGATAATCCGATCCCGGTCCCGCTGGAAGTCCGTGCGGATGTCGCAGGGCTCCTCGTACCGTTCCCGGCCCCGGTTGTGGGCGCTTTTGCTGGCCAGAGGCGAAAGCTCTTGTTCCTCCCGTTCCTCCAGCTCTTTCCGCAGCTCCATGGCTTCTCCTCCCTTCTCCGTCGTCAGCCCCCTTGCGGGGGCGGCACTTTTCCGTCCGCCTTGCTTTTTGGCAGACGGAATATAAATTTCCACCTGTATACTTTTTCTCCGTTTGTTCCCCAATTCCTTTTTTTCGCCGCAAAAAAGTCCGAAAAAGGCCGGTTTGACCCGACCTTTTCCGTTTCTTCCTATTGTATTTGCCGATTTTACCCGGCCGTTAGTGCTTTTTCCGCATGGCGTTCAAAATGGCCAACAGCGCCACGCCTACGTCGGCAAAGGACGCCGCCCACAGGCCCACCAGGCCCATAGCCCCCAGCACCATGGTCAGGGCTTTGATCACCAATGCAAACACAACGTTCTGCTTCACAATCCGGTTGGTGCCCCGGGCAATCTGCATCCCCGTTGCCAGCGACCGCAGGTCATCCTGCATCCATAGCGGCGTCGCTGCCCACGCCGCCCATCGCCACGCCCACATCGGCCAACGCCAGCGAGGGGGCGTCGTTGATGCCGTCTCCGGCATAGGCCACCGTTTGCCCGGACTGCTTCAGCTCCCGAATGCGCTCTGCCTTATCCTGAGGCAGCAGCTCGCCAAAGGCCTCGTCAATCCCCAGGCTTTGGGCCACCCGGTCGGCCGTAGCCTGGGCGTCACCGGAAAGCATGACAAACCGCTTCACGCCGCACTTCCGCAGCAGTGCCAATGCCTCGGGCACATCCCGGCGGATGGTATCCTCCAAATACACCGTGCCCACATACACCCCATCCTCGGCTACGTTCACCTGTGTCCCGGGCCGCTCCTCTGTGGTTACGGCAATGTTATTTTCCGCCAGCAGCCGCCGGTTCCCGGCCAGCACCCGCTTGCCGTCCAGCATAACCTCTACGCCCCGGCCGGAAATCTCCCGGATTCCGGGTTCCGGGTCGGGCCGGCCCCCGGCGGCCCACAGGGCCCGGGCAATGGGATGGTTGGAGCCGGACTCGGCCCGGGCCGCCAACCGAAGCACCCGGTCTTTGTCCCCTCCGTCCGCCGCCACGACCTCCCGCACGCCAAACACGCCCTCGGTCAGCGTGCCGGTTTTATCCATCGCCAAAATTTCTATTTCCTGCAAAGCCTCCAAATCCTGCCCGCTCTTAACCAGAACCCCGCTGCGAGAGGCCTCGCCAATGCCCGAAAACACGCTTAGGGGCACCGAAAGCACCAAGGCGCAGGGACAGGAAATAACCAAAAACGTGAGGGCCCGGCCCACCCACAGGTCGGGGTTCCCGGTAATGAGGCTGGGGATGAGGGCCAGGGCCACCGCCCCCATCACCACCGCCGGGGTATAGACCCGGGCAAACCGGGTAATAAACCGTTCCGCCCGGGACTTGTGCTCCGAAGCGTCCTGGGTCATTTTTAAATTTCGCATCACCGTGCTTTCCCCAAAGGGCCGCAAAGCCTTCAGAGTCAGGCTGCCGTCGGTGGCCACACACCCGCTGACCACCTCATCCCCGGGATGCACCTGCCGGGGAACCGACTCCCCGGTAACCGCCGCCGTATCCAGCCAGGCCGCACCGTCCAGCACCAGGCCGTCCAGCGGGATACGCTCGCCGGGCCGCACCACAAAGCTCTCTCCCAAGGCAATTTCTTCCGGGGCCACCTCTGTCCCATCGAGTCGCCGGGCAAAGTCGGGGCGAATGGCCATCAGGCTTTCGATGGAGCTTTTGCTTTTGTCCACCGCCAAATCCTGAAAAAATTCCCCCAGCTGGTAAAAGGCCATTACAAACACGGCCTCGGGGGTGTCCCCCAGCGCCAAGGCGCCAATGGTGGCCAACGCCATCAGAAAGTTCTCGTCAAACACCTTCCCCCGGGAAATATTTTTCACAGCCCGCCACAGCACATCGTAGCCAAACACGGCGTAGGCCGCATACAAAAGCACCGGGAATTTGACAATCATCCCCAGGGCAAACAGGCCGCCGCCCACAATAAAGCGGAGGATCCTGGTTTTGCGGTCGCCTTCTTCTTCCTCGTCCTCGCAGCCGCACCCACAGTGGAGGGGGATGCCGTGGTCGTGGCCGCAGCCGCAGCCGCCATCGTCGTCGCAATGATGGTGGTGATGTTCGTGGCCGCACCCGCCGCCACACCCACAGGTGTTCCCGGCCCGCTTTTTCTCATTTTCTCTGGTCTTTATCATCATTTCACCCCTGTTCATGTGATTAACTATTCATGCATTGAGGAAAGAAAAAACCAAGCGGCTTCTTCCCTTTTTGCCCCGGCTCCCGCCCTTCCTTGAGCAGATGGCCCGGCCTTTTAAAACGGTTCGGGTCAGAGGATTCCCTCCCCCTCCGCTTCGTAGTGCTTTTTGTGGCGGATGTGGTTCATGCCCTGCTCCAGCACCATTTTTACATGGTCGTCGTCCAGCGAATAGCACACGTTTTTGCCATCCTTCCGGGTTTTGACCAAATCGTTCTGCCGCAGCACCCGCAGCTGGTGGCTCACCGCCGACTGGGTCATATTTAACGCCTCGGCCAATTCCCCCACGCACAAATCCTGCCGGGACAGCAAAATCAGGATGCGTATCCGGGTAGCATCGCCAAACACCTTAAAAAAGTCGGCCACATCAAAAATAAATTCGTCCGACAGCATCTCCCGCCTCCTTTGCTCCTTCGGAAAACGCATTATCGTTTGAACAACCATTCATGTTTGTAGTATACAAAAAGGGCCTGGGTTTGTCAAGCCCCTTTTTGCACCTCGTTCACAAAAGTTTGAGCCGCCCGGGACAGCTCCAGCCCTTTCAGGGTCACCAGCCCAATCTGCCGCTCCGGCACCGGCGGGGTCAGGGGGATTTCCACCAGCCCCTCGGCCATAAAGTCCGTAAACTCCCGCACGGCAAAGGTTAGCCCCAAGCCAATCCGGGCAAACTCCAACAGCAGGTCGTAGGAGCCCAGCTGGAACTCCGGCGCCAGCGCCACCCCGTTTTGCAGGGCAAACGCATCCAAATTCCGCCGGGTATTGCTTAAGGGCTCCAGCAATAATAGAGGATACTCCCCCAGGGCCTGCCAGCTGAGTCCCGTTTGGGCCAAATGGGCGTATTTCGGCCCGGCAATCAGGCAGTCGTGAACGGTAAAAAACGGGGTAATCTCCAGCCGGGACGTTTCCGCCACCGGCAGGTTGATAAAGCACAAATCCACGGCCCCGCTTTGCAGCAGCCGCAGGCATTCGTCGGTGGTTTTGTTGGTCACCCGGATATTGACCTGAGGATACTGCTCGTGGAAGGTTTCCAAAAAGGGCAGCAGCAACCGGGAGATTACCGTGTCGCTGGCCCCAATGGAAAGCTTGCCCTCGGCCAGCTGCTGCATAGCCGCCACCTTTTCTTCGGCCGTGGTCACCAGCTCCATGGCCTGCTTTACATATTCATATAGCACCCGGCCCTCGGCCGTAGGCTGTACGCCCTTGGTGGTCCGCAGCAAAAGCCGCCCCCCCAGGGCCTCCTCCAGCTGGCGCATGGCCATGGAGACCGCCGGCTGGGAGATATAAAGCTCCCGGGCGGCGGCAGTCATGTTGCCGGTACGCACCACCGTGCAAAAAATCCGGTACCAATCCAGCGAAGTATTCACCGCCGCCCCCCCTTTCCTTTTTCCGTTTTCGCACACAGCCATTCCGGCCCGGCTTCGTCCCGGCGTTCCCCGGCTGCCTGCCGTCGGTTTGCCGCAGCCGGGCTTTGGCGCCTTCGGCCCCTTTTCGTTCCACCGGGGCCGGCTTACAGCTCGCCTTTTAACCCAATGGCCTCGGCGCACTCCTGCATTCCGGCAATGGTTTCCCGCATACAGTCGTCTAAGCTCATGCCAAGCAGCTCGCAGCCCTTTAAAATGACCTCCCGGTTCACCCCGGCGGCAAAGCCGTTGGCCTTAAACTTCTTTTTCAGGGACTTTACTTCCAAATCCAGCACGCTGTGGGAGGGCCGCATCAAACAGGTGGCGTTCACCAGCCCGGTCAGTTCGTCGATGGTATACAAAATCTTTTCCATCTTCTCCGTCGGCTCCACATCGCAGCAAATGCCCCAGCCGTGGCTGCAAACGGCGTGGATAACGGACGGGTCAACGCCCCGCTCCGTCAAAATCTCCGCCGCCTTGGTGCAATGCTCTGCGGGGTATTTTTCGTAGTCCAAATCGTGGAGCAGCCCCACAACGCCCCATTTTTCCACGTCCTCGCCCTCCAGGGCGGCAAAGTGGCGCATCACGCCCTCCACTGCCAGGCCATGGTGTAGCAGGGCCTCGTTTTGGTTAAACTCCTGCAAAAGCTCCCAAGCCTCGGCCCGGGTAGGAATTTTATTCATCCTCGTCCTCATCCTCGTCTTCGCCCCACAGTGCGTCAAACACCTCGCTAACGGTGGCAAATTCTTCGTCGGTCTCAATCATGGTCAGCTCCGGATTGCCCTCGCCGTCCTCGGAATAGCGATAAATTAAAACGGCGCTTTCCTCGTCATCCTCCTCGGCTACGGGCAGCAGGGCAATGTACTCCTGCTCGCCCACCTCAAAAACGCCCAAAATTTGGCACTCCAGCTCGGTGTCGTCGTCCAGGGTCAAATAAATCATATCGGCGTCTTCGCAGCAGCAATCCTCGTGGTCGTGGTCATGCTCATGGCCGCAGCCGCAGCCGCACTCGTGCTTAGGATCGTGTTCGTGTTCGTGATTTCCCATGGTATTCTCTCCTTTTTAATATAAAATAATAACTTTACAGGGTTGGCTTATTTCGCTTGGGCTTTTGGGTGGTTTTCATCCCGTCCCAGGGATTCGTCCGGGGACGGCGCCGGAAAGCCTCCTCCCACTCCCCCTCCGGCTCCGCCCTCCGCCGGGGCTTTTTGGGTTTTTCCGGCTCCGGGGGCCGTCCCTTGCGGTGAGGCTTGGGGCCTTTGTGCTCCGGGGTCGGGCCGGGGGCCGCCTCGTCCCGGCGGGGCTTGTCCGCCGGAGTGGCCGGATGGGCCCGCCGTTCCCCGGGCTTCGGCCCCTTGTCCCGGGGCTTGTCCGCCGGCTTTTCGGGCTGTTTTTCACCTGCGGGCCGCTCCGTTAAGCGGCCGTACCCCAAACTCATTTCCCCAATGTGTACCCCAAAGGTTTTTTCGTAGGTACGTACCCAGCGCACCTGCCCGGGGGTCAGCAGCAAAATGGCCGTGCCTGCCGCTCCCTGCCGCCCGCAGCGGCCCACCCGGTGCTGGTACTGCACCGGGTCCTCCGGGGCATCCATTTGCACCACGTGGGTCAGGCCGGGAAAATCCAGCCCCCGGGCTGCCAAGTCGGTACACAGCAAAATGTTTACCCGGCCCTCTCGGAAGTCGTTCAGGGCCACCCGGCGGCCTTCCTTTTTATCCTGCCCAAACAGGGCCGCCGCCTTCAGACCGTGGTACCGCAGCTTTTCGGTGACCACCTGCAAGTTTTCGGGGTTATTTAAAAACACCAGCGCCCGTTCCGGGGCTTCTGCCGCCAGCACCTTCCGCAGGGTGTTCACCTTTTGCCGAAAATCCGTAACCACATACCCTTGCCGGATGGTTTTGGGCAGGGTAGCCCGCAAGGGGCGAATTTCCACCGGCTCCGGCTTCATCAGCGCTTGGGCCGCCTCCCGGCCCCGGCCGTTCAGGCTGGCCGAAAATGCCAACAGCTGCCGGTCCCGCAAGGTGGTTTTCACCACCGCCGCCACGTTATCCGGCTCCAGCGTCATCAACCGGTCGGCCTCGTCCAGCACAAGGGTGTGTACCCCCGCCATTTTTAGCTTATGGGCCCGGTATAGATCCAGCACCCGCCCGGCGCTGCCGATAAGCAGCTGCGGCTTTGCCTTTAGCTTCTCCACCTGCCGCTCCCGGCTGGCCCCGCCAATCAGCAGCGCCGTCCGCAGAGGCAGGCCCGCCGCTTCCCCCAGCAGCCGGGCCACCCGCTCCACCTGAGCCGCCAGCTCGTGGGTGGGAGTCAGCACCAGCGCCTGGGGGGATTTTTCCTCCCAGTCAAGCCCCGCCAAAACCGGCACCAGATAGGCCAGGGTTTTGCCGCTGCCGGTTTCGGCCTCGGCCAGCAGGTCTTTCCCCGCCCGAATCGGCGCCCATGCCTGGGTCTGGATGTGGGTGGGCCGCCGGATGCCCCGGGCCAACAGGCCCCGGCACAGGGCTTCGGGAACCCCCAGCTCCCAAAATGTATTCTCCATAGCTTTCTCTCCTTGGTTACTCAGTATACCCAATTTTTCCGCCGGGTTCAATCCTTCCCTTTAAAATATTCCAAAATTCCGGTACGTTTTGCTCCGCTTTCTGCCCCGGTTTGCTCAAAATAATCCAAAATCCCCCGATACACCGCCCAGGCCACCCGGCTTTGGTAGTCCGGGTCGGACAGCCGCCCCGCCTCCTCCGGGTTCGACAAAAACCCACACTCCACAATCACCGCCGGGACACTCACGGCTTGGAACAGGTAGTAGCTGCCGTTTTCCTTAGGCTGCCGGTGGTTTTGGGGGTCCACCTCCGCTACCAGCTGCCCCTGAATGCACGTGGCCAGCACCTTCCCCGCCTCGTCCCCCGCCGGGTAAAAGGTCTGGGCCCCCTGCACCCCGGGGCTGGGGTAGGAATTTTGATGAATGGACACAAAGACCTCCCCCTCCCGGGCCAGCGCCGCCCGCCCGGCCAAATCATCGGTTTTTCCTTTTGCCAGCGCCTCGTCGGCGTTCCGGGTCAACAGCACCACCGCCCCCGCCGCCTCCAAATATTCCTGCAACCGTAGGGTCATGGCCAGATTCACGTCCTTTTCGTCGGCCCCCGCTCCGGTCTTTCCCGGGTCCCAGCCCCCATGGCCAGCGTCCAGCACCACCACCCGGCCCGCTGCGGGCAAGGCTGCCAGCGCCCGCTGCCGTCCCCAGCCCCAAGCGGCGGCAATGGCCAGCGCCAGCAAGCATACCCCGGCCCACTGTCCCCGCTTCTTCCGGTTTTTCATGCGCTTCCCCCCTTTTCCCGTAGTCTATGCCCGCAAAAGACCTTTACAGAACCGGCTTTTTTGACTAAAATAGAGGCAGACCCGGCCTGTCCGGAGGAAAGGAGACACATCCATGGAGATTAGAACCCGTTTTGCCCCCAGCCCCACGGGGTATATGCACATTGGCAACCTGCGTACCGCCCTGTACGAATACCTGATTGCCAAGTCCCAGGGCGGCAAGTTTATTTTGCGGATTGAGGATACCGACCAAAACCGTCAGGTAGACGGCTCGGTAGATGTAATTATGAAAACCTTGGCCCAAACCGGCCTACAGCACGACGAAGGCCCCGACGTGGGCGGCGACTACGGCCCCTACATCCAAAGCGAGCGCATGGGCCTGTACCGGGACTATGCCGAAAAGCTGGTGGAGCGGGGGCAGGCCTACTACTGCTTTTGCACCAAGGAGCGGCTGGATTCCCTGCGGGTAAGCAACGCCGAGGGCGAGTCCTTTGCCCGCTATGACCGGCACTGCCTGCACCTGCCCAAGGAGGAGATTGCCGCCCGGCTGGCCGCCGGAGAGCCCCACGTTATCCGCCAGCTGATGCCCACCGAGGGCACCACCTCCTTTGACGATGTGGTGTACGGCCACATCACCGTGGACAACAGCGAGCTGGACGACCAGATTTTGTTAAAGGCCGACGGCTTCCCCACCTACAACTTTGCCAACGTGGTGGACGATCACCTCATGCACATCACCCATGTGGTGCGGGGCAGCGAGTACCTGTCCTCCACCCCCAAATACAACCTGCTTTACGCCGCCTTTGGCTGGGAGCCCCCGGTCTACGTCCACCTGCCCGCCGTAATGAAGGACGCCCACCACAAGCTATCCAAGCGCAACGGCGACGCTTCTTTCCAGGACCTGCTGGAAAAGGGGTATTTGGCCGAGGCCATCCTTAACTACATCGCCCTACTGGGCTGGAGCCCCTCCGACAACCGGGAAATCTTCACCCTGCAAGAGCTGACCGAGGCCTTTACCATTGCGGGCCTGTCCAAGTCCCCCTCGATTTTCGACATCCAGAAGCTAACCTGGATGAACGGGGAATACCTGAAAAACATGGACTTTGAAAAGTACTTTGCCCTGGTGGAGCCCCGGCTCCGGGCCGCCATTGCCCGGCCCACCGACCTGCGAAAGGTGGCCGAGCTGCTCAAAACCCGGCTGGAGACCTTAAACGATATCCCCGGGCTGGTGGACTTTTTGGATACCCTGCCGGAATACAGCAACGACCTGTATACCCACAAAAAAATGAAAACCAACCCGGAAATTGCCCGGGAAAGCCTAAGCTGGGCCATTCCGGTGCTCTCTGCCCTGCCGGAGTGGACGGAGAGTGCCCTCCACGACGCCCTGATGGGCCTGGCTGCCGAAAAGGGCGTAAAAAACGGGCAAATGCTGTGGCCCGTCCGCACCGCCCTGTCGGGCAAGCCCACCTCCCCCGGCGGCGCCATCGAGCTGGCCTACCTGCTGGGCCGGGAGGAAACCTTGCGCCGGCTGGAGCAGGGGCTCCGTCAGCTTTCGGCCTAAGCCAAAAGGAGGCGTCCCCTTGAAAGACAAAAAGCTGGTCCAAGAGATTTTAAAAGACGTGCGCCACGACATGAGCGACGAGGAGATTTTGCACCTGCTGGCCCAAAGCCGGGTGGCTCAAAACATCAACCGGGAGTCCGAAAAAACGGATACTCTCGGCCAGCGGGCCGCCGACGCCATTGCCAAATTTGCCGGCAGCTGGGGCTTTATCTTTTCCTTTGTGGCCGTGCTCATCGTCTGGATGACCGGCAACATCCTGCTGGCGGAGGGCGCTTTTGACCCCTACCCCTTTATCCTCCTGAATTTGGTGCTATCCTGCGTGGCCGCCATTCAGGCCCCGCTGATTATGATGAGCCAGTACCGGCAGGAGGAAAAAGACCGCCGCCGGGCCGAAAACGACTATAAAGTAAACCTAAAAACCGAGATTTTGATTGAAGATTTGCACAATAAGGCCAACAAAATCCTGGCCCAGCAGGAAACCATTTTAAAGCGTCTTCACGAAGCCGAGGCGTCCGAAACCACCGATACGCCCCCTTCCGTTCCCTAAGGGTTTCCCAAATCTGCTTTGTTCGCTTTTCCGCCCCAACCCGGGGCGGATTTTCTTTCCCCTTTTATTTTTTTGGCGGTATTTACCGAGATTTTACGTTCCGGCCCCGCCCCCTTGGGAGAAAGCGCCAAAAATTGCAGACAGGCGACAAAAAAACGGGTTTTTGGTTGACAAAATCCGGGCAAAACCTTATGATGAAGCCATAAGCAAATCGAATATCGCCAATATAAATTTGGATGGATGGCCCAAACGTTTCTACCGCAGCGCCTCAGCTGCGACTATTGGTATGCGTTGCTTTTTTTGTTTGGGGCGGCTATCCGGTTTTTATTGGTGGACAGACTTTTTTAAGTCTGTTCTTTTTTTGGAGGCGCAGTATGAAGGCACTGGAAGAAAAGATCCTGCGGGAAGGCGAGATTTTGCCCGGCAATATTGTAAAGGTCGGCCGGTTTTTAAACCAGCAGATTGACGTAGCGTTTTTAATGGAAATGGGCCGGGAGATTGCCCGCCTGTTCCAGAACGAAGGCGTAACCCGGGTACTCACCGTAGAGGCCAGCGGCATTCCTTTGGCGGTCGCCGCCGCCGCCGCCCTCAACGTCCCCATGGTGTTTGCCAAAAAACACCAGTCCGCCAACCTGACCGGGGATTTATACAGTGCCGAGGTGTTTTCGTTTACCCACAAAAAAACTTACACCATTATGATGAGCCGGGATTATCTGTCGGCCTCCGACCGGGTTTTGATTGTGGATGACTTTTTGGCTTTGGGCAACGCCGTGGGCGGCCTTATCCAAATCATTGACGAAGCAGGGGCCAGCCTGGCGGGGGTATCCGCCGCCATCGAAAAGGGCTTCCAGGGCGGAGGCGACGCCCTGCGGGCCAAAGGCATCCGGGTGGAATCGTTAGCTATCATCGATGCCATGGACGATACCACGATTACCTACCGGCCCCAATAACTTCGGGTTTTGCGCCCTGTGCGTGCAACCATATAAACCTATTTGTATTCCAAAGTTTTAGGAGGAGAATCGAATGAAGAAGTTTCTTGCACTTGCCCTGGCAGCCGTCATGGGTCTGGGCCTTTGCGCCTGCGGAAGCGACACCAAAGAGGATTCCAACGGCAATGCCGCCAACACCGAACAGGACGGGGACGGCGAAGACGAGGGCGAGGCCTCGCCTCTGAAGATTGGCGTGGTTCTGCTGCACGACGAATCCATCGGTTATGACTATGCTCATATGGAAGGCATCCAGGCCGCCTGCGAATCTCTGGGTATCGATTACAACGACGACACCCAGGTGATTTGGAAGTACAACAACCCCGAAGACGCCAGCTGCTACGACGCCGCTTCCGACCTGGCCGAGAACGGCTGCAACCTGATTATTTCTGACTCCTACGGTCATCAGTCCTACATGACCCAGGCCGCCGAGGAATATCCCGACGTGACCTTCCTGATTGCCACCGGCGACACCGCTGCCGTAGACAACTGCGACAACACCCGCAACTTCTTTAACCACACCTACGAGTCCCGCTATGTATCCGGCGTGGTTGCCGGTATGAAGCTGGCCGAAATGGTTGAGGAAGGCGTTTTGACCGATGCCAACTACAACGAGGACGGCACCATCAAGATTGGTTACGTTGGCGCCTATCCCTATGCCGAGGTGGTTTCCGGCTACACCGCCTTCTATCTGGGCATTAAGTCCATCGTCGAAAACGTATCCATGAGCGTGGCCTACACCAACTCCTGGGCTAACGCCACCGCCGAGCAGCAGGCTGCCGAGGCTCTGCTGGCTCAGGGCTGCTGCATCATCAGCCAGCACGCCGACTCCACCGGCGGCCCCTCCGCCATCGAAGCCGCTGTCAAGAACGGCGCCGTATGCTACTATGTTGGCTACAACATCGATATGCGTTCCGTGGCTCCTACCGCCATCCTGACCTCTGCTCAGAACAACTGGGGCGCTTACTACACCTACGCCTTTGGCCTGGCCAAGGAAGGCAAGTTTGACGAAATCCCCGTAGACTGGTCCGAGGGCTACACCGCCGGGGCTAACATGATTTCCGAGCTTGGCGAGTCCTGCGCTGCCGGCACCGCCGAAAAGGTAGCCGAAGTGGAAGCCGCCATTAAGGACGGTTCCTTAAAGATTTTCGACACCGAAAAGTTCACCGTAAACGGCGAGCACATCACCACCTACACCTTCAACTCCTCCACCATGAACTCCGACTATTCCGCCGTTCTGTACGAAGGCCAGGATTACGAGTGCATCGTGGACGGCGCTTTCCAGGAATCCACCTTCCGCAGCGCCCCCTACTTCGACATCCGCATCGACGGGATTGTTGAGCAGGGCTAAGAAAACCACATAAACGGAAAAATCAGGAGGAGAAGCTGCCTGGGCGGTTTCTCCCCCTTCCGTTTTTCCAAAAAATTGCCGCACCTCTGCGGCAAACAAAAGCGCAGGCTTTTCCCACAAACCGGCTGCGTTTTTCTTTGGAGCAGAGGATAGACAAAGACAGACGATTTGAGAGCAAGAGAGTGAGAGGGTGACAATTTGGAGGTTGCTGTATCCATGCGGGATATAACCAAACGCTTTGGTTCCATCACCGCCAACAACAAGGTTTGTTTGGATATTTACAAGGGCGAAATTTTAGCGCTTTTGGGCGAAAACGGCAGCGGAAAAACCACGTTGATGAATATGCTTTCGGGCATTTACTTCCCCGACGAGGGGCATATTTTCGTCAACGGCGAAGAGGTTTCCATCCGCAGCCCCCGGGACGCCTTTGACTACGGCATTGGGATGATTCACCAGCACTTTAAGCTGGTGGACGTACTGACCACCGCCGAAAACGTGGTGCTGGGCCTGCACGAAAAGGGCAAGCTGGATTTAAATGCCGTCGCCAAAAAAATCAAAACCATTTGCGACCAGTACGGGTTTGAGATTGACCCCAACCAACGGGTCTACGATATGTCGGTCTCCCAAAAGCAAACGGTGGAGATTATTAAGGTGCTGTACCGGGGCGCCGATATTTTAATCTTGGACGAGCCCACCGCCGTGCTGACCCCCCAGGAAACCGAAAAGCTGTTTCAGGTCCTGCGGAATATGCGGAACGCCGGAAAGGCCGTCGTTATCATCACCCACAAGCTCCACGAGGTAGAGGAAATTTCCGACCGGGTGGCTGTGCTGCGGAAGGGCGAATACGTGGGCGATATGCAAACCTGCGATACCAACGCCCAGGAAATGACCAATATGATGGTGGGCCATGCCGTAACCCTGAACATCGAGCGCACCGAGCCCCTTTCTCCCAAGCCCCGGATTGTGGTGGACCACCTGTCCGTCCGGGATATGGATGGGGTGGAACGCCTCCACGACGTATCCTTTACCGCCAACACCGGCGAGATTTTAGGCATTGCCGGCATCTCTGGCTGCGGCCAAAAAGAGCTGCTGGAGGCCATTGCCGGGCTGCAAAATATCGAGACCGGCAGTATTTCCTACATCGAGGACGACGGCTCCACCGAAAACCTGGTGGGGAAGGACCCCCTGACCATTTCCGAAATGGGCGTGGCCCTGTCCTTTGTCCCCGAGGACCGGCTGGGCATGGGGCTGGTAGGCAGCATGGACCTGACCGATAACATGATGCTCCGCAGCTACCGCCGGGGGCATTCCCCGCTACTTGACCGGCGTTCCCCCCGGAAGCTGGCCGAAACCGTGGTACAGGAGCTGGAGGTCAACACCCCCGGGGTCACCACTCCCGTCCGGAAGCTGTCCGGCGGCAATGTGCAAAAGGTGCTGGTAGGCCGGGAAATTGCCGCCGCCCCCACCGTTTTGCTCACCGCCTACGCCGTGCGGGGGCTGGACATCAACTCCTCCTACACCATTTACGACCTCATCAACCAGCAAAAGGCCAAGGGCGTCGCCGTCATTTACGTCGGCGAGGATTTGGACGTGCTGCTGGAGCTGTGCGACCGGATTTTGGTGCTGTGCGAGGGACAGGTTAGCGGCATTGTAGACGGCCGCACCACCAACAAAAACGAGGTGGGCCTGTTGATGACCCGGTTAAAAGGAGGTGCCTCCCATGCATAACGAAAAAAAGGGGCATTCCGCCAAAACGCCGCTGTTCCATGTGGCCCGGCGGGCCGCCATCCCGACCTGGAAGGCTTGGCTCATCCGGCTGGTGGCGTTGGTTTTGGCGCTGGTGGTTTGCGCCATCGTCATTTACGGTATTGTGAAAATGAACCCCCTCAAGGTATATAGCGCCATGTGGTCGGGGGCCTTCGGTACTCCCAAGCGTACCTGGATCACCATTCGGGACGCCATGATGCTGCTGTGTATCGGCGTGGGGCTGGCCCCGGCCTTCGCCATGCGGTTTTGGAACATCGGCGCCGAGGGCCAGGTGCTGGTAGGCGGCATTGCCACCGCCTTTTGCATGATTTATTTGGGCAAAAGCGTCCCCACCCCGGTGCTGCTCATCATCATGTTTGTGGTCAGCGCCGTAGCCGGTATGGTGTGGGGCCTCATCCCCGCCCTGTTTAAGGCCCGGTGGAATACCAACGAGACCCTGTTTACCCTGATGATGAACTATGTGGCCATCCAGCTGGCTTCGTTCTGCGTCGCCAAATGGGAGCACCCCGCCGGCTCCAACTCCGTGGGTATCATCAACCAGGGCACCCGGGAGGGCTGGTTCCCCGCCATCGGCGGCCAGCAATATATGCTGAACGTGATTATCGTGCTGGCCCTCACCGTGTTCGTGTTCATTTACCTCAAAAAGTTTAAGCACGGCTACGAGATTGCCGTAGTGGGTGAAAGCGAAAACACCGCCCGCTACGCCGGGATTAACGTCAGCCGGGTCATTTTGCGGACCATGTGCCTCTCCGGCGCCATTTGCGGCATTGCCGGGTACATCGCCGTTTCCGGCGTATCTCACACCATCTCCACCGACACCGCCGGAGGCCGGGGCTTTACCGCCATTATCGTGGCCTGGATGTCGAAGTTCAACACCCTAATGATGATTTTGATTGCCTTCCTGCTGGTGTTTTTGGAAAAGGGCGCTATCCAGATTGCCTCGAAGTACAACCTGA
>CAKTER010000003.1 GCA_934552695.1 uncultured Eubacteriales bacterium | reverse complement strand
TACGGCTGTGCTGGTCACGGTGTCGCTGTTTCGGGCCCCGGAGGTCTACGGCCTGGGGCGCAGCAGCCTGGGCTTGTCGGCCCGGCGGGCCCGGCGGATTGTCCCGCTGGGAGCCGCCAGCGCCCTGCAATACTCTATTTTTGCCATTGCCAACCTGTTTATCCAAACCGGGGTAAACCAGTTTAACGCCACGCTGGTTTCGGGGAACTCCGCCGCCGGGAACGCCGACACGCTGGTGTACGACCTGCTGGCCGCCTTTTATGTGGGCTGCTCCAGCTTTATCGGCCAAAACTACGGGGCCCACAACAAGGAGCGTATCTTAAAAAGCTACCTCATCAGCCTGGGGTACTCCTTTGGCGCCGGGGCCATTATGGGCGTGCTGTTTTTGGTGCTGGGCCGCCCCTTTTTGTCGCTGTTTACCACCGACCCTCAGGTGGTAGAGGCCGGGCTGTACCGGCTGACCATTATGAGCTTTTCCTACTGCGTGTCCGCCTTTATGGACTGCTCCATTGCCGCCTCCCGGGGGCTGGGCAAAAGCTTTGTCCCCACGGTGGTGGTAATCTTAGGCTCCTGCGTGTTCCGCATTGCCTGGGTCTATACCGTGTTTGCCCACTTCGGCACCCCCCAATCCCTGTATTTGCTGTACATTTTCTCTTGGGCCATCACCGCCATCCCCGAGACCCTGTACTTTTTGCATTGCTACCGCCGCCAAACCAGCGGCTTTGCCCCGGCGGAGTCAACCCAGACGGCGGCCTGACGGGGTTTTCCCGGCCAAAGGGGCAAACGCCCCGGTTTCTTCTTCTTTTGGTTGCCCTTGCCCAAGCCTTTTATAACGCAAAAGACCTTTGCCCTACGCAGGACAAAGGTCTTTCTTTTTGCTTTTTTATTCCACCGTCACCGATTTGGCCAAATTCCGGGGCTTATCAATATCCCGGCCCAGCGCCAAGGCCATATAATACGCAAACAGCTGAGCGGGCACAGCGGTCAGCACCGGCATTAAAATAGGATGGGCCTCGGGCACGGTCACCACATCCTCCACCTCCCGGCACAGGCGTTCCTCCCCGGCCTCGGTGACAGCCAGCACCCGGGCGCCCCGGGCCTGTAGCTCCTGAATGTTGCTTAGGGTTTTCTCCAACAGGCTCTTTTGGGTGGCCAGCGCCACCACCAGCGTGGTGTTTTCAATCAGGGCAATGGGCCCGTGCTTCATTTCTCCGGCGGCGTAGGCCTCGCTGTGGAGATAGGCAATCTCCTTTAGCTTCAGCGCCCCCTCCTGGGCCACCAGATAGTCCAGGCCCCGGCCGATAAAGAACACATTTTTTACGTTTTGGTACTTTTGGGCCAGCTTTTGGATGGCTTCGGCCTGCTCCAGCACCGCCTCCACCTGCTCCGGCAGCCGGTACATGCCCTCCCGGATGTCCCGGAACTCCTCCTGGGTCATTTGTCCCCGTTTGAGGGCAAAATGGCAGGCAATCAGCTCCATAGCCGCTACCTGTGCGGTGTAGGCCTTGGTGGAGCACACCGAGATTTCGGGCCCTGCCAAAATATAGAACACGTTATCGGCCTCCCGGGCAATGCTGCTGCCTACGGCGTTGACCACCGCCAGCACCCGGGCGCCCTTCTGTTTGGCGATTCGCATAGCCTCCAGCGTATCGGCGGTCTCCCCGGACTGGGACACCACAATCACCAGCGTGCGCTCATCCACCAGCGGGTCCTTGTACCGGAACTCGCTGGCCACCTCCGCCACCACGGGGATGCGGGCCAGCCGCTCCAGCAAATATTTCCCAATCAGCCCGGCGTAGTAGGCCGAGCCGCAGGCCACAATCTGGATGCGGTCGATGGCGGCCAGCGCCTCGTCGGTGAGTCCCACGTCGTTCATCTGCACCCCGGTACGGGTCAGCCGCTGGATCAGCACCTGCCGCAAAATCTCGGGCTGCTCGTGGATTTCCTTAATCATAAAATGCTCGTAGCCGCCCTTTTCCGCCGCCGCCAAATCCCAGGTTACATGGAAGGGCGCCCGGTGGATGCGCTCCCCGGCCTCGTTATACAGCTCCACGGTCTGCCGGGTCAGCAGCGCCACCTCCCGGTCCTCCATAAAAATCACGTCCCGGGTATGCTCCAGCAGGGCGGGGATGTCAGAGGCGATCAGGTTTTCGCCCCGGCCCAGACCAATAACCAGAGGGCAGTTTTTCCGCACGGCAATCATCCGGTCGGGGGTGTCCCGGCACAAAACCGCCAGGGCATAGGCCCCCCGCAGCTGCCGCTCCGCCGCCAGCACCGCCTGTAACAGGTCGCCCCGGGCCTTGTACTCGGCGTCGATAAGCAGGGTAACCACCTCGGTGTCCGTTTCGGACTGGAAAGTGTAGCCTTGGGCCAGCAACCCCTCTTTGATTTCCAAATAGTTTTCGATAATGCCGTTGTGAACCACGGCAATCAAATGGTCCTGACTAAACTGGGGATGGGCGTTCCGCTGGCTGGGGACGCCGTGGGTAGCCCACCGGGTGTGCCCAATGCCCAGGGTCCCGAACAGCGGGTGCCCGGCCAGCGCCTGCTCCAGATTGGACAGGCGCCCCTGTTCCTTGCAAATATGGATTTCTGTCCCGTCGTGGACGGCAATGCCCGCCGAGTCATACCCCCGGTATTCCAGCCGGGCCAGCCCCGCCATCAAAACCGCCGGGGCCTCCGCCACGCCAATATATCCCACGATACCACACATGGTGCGTACCTCCTATTATCCCAAATATTCTTCCAGTAGGGCGGCCAGCCGGTGGGCTTCCTGCTCCATCTTCGCCAAATCCTTGCCTTCGATCATCACCCGGATGAGAGGCTCGGTGCCCGAGGGCCGGATGAGCACCCGGCCGTCGGCGGCAAAGCGCTCGGCGGTTGCCTCCATCGCCTCTTTTAATGCCGGAACGTTCATAAACTCCTTTTTGCGGCTGTTTTTTACCCGGGCGTTTACCAATACCTGAGGCAAAACTTCCATTACCCCGGCCAGCTCGCTTAAGGGTTTGCCGGTCTCCCGCATTACGTTTAGCAGCATCACCGCCGTCAAAAGCCCGTCGCCGGTGGTGTTGTAATCCAAAAATATGATGTGCCCGGACTGCTCGCCGCCCAGATTGTAGCCGTTTTTCCGCATTTCCTCCAACACATACCGGTCGCCTACCGGGGCCTGAAGCACGGAAATGCCCTCCCGGCGGCCCATTTGCAAAAAGCCCAGGTTGCTCATCACCGTGCCCACAATGGTATCCTGCTTCAGCCGGCCCTTTTGCTTCATGGCCAGCCCGCAAATGGCCATAATCCGGTCGCCGTCGATCAGGCTGCCTTTTTCGTCCACCGCCAAGCACCGGTCAGCGTCCCCATCAAAGGCCAGCCCAATATCGGCGCCCAGCTCCACCACGGCTTTTTGCAGGTCTTCCGGATGGGTTGACCCGCAGTTTTGGTTGATGTTGCTGCCGTCGGGCTCCCGGTGGATGGCCGTGACCTCGGCGCCCAACTGGAACAGGGCCAAGGGCGCCGCCTCGTAGGCCGCCCCGTTGGCGCAATCCAGCACCACCCTAAGCCCCGTCAGCTTGGCCGGGCAGGCATCGGTAATAAATTTTACATAGTCGTCCAGCGCCTCATCGGCCTCAACCCGATGGCCGACCTCGCTGCCGGTGGGACTGGGGACGCCGGGCATACCGGCCTCCAGCAGCGCCTCAATCTCGTTTTCCAATGCGTCGGCCAGCTTGTAGCCCTGGCCGTTAAAAAACTTAATGCCGTTGTATTCCACCGGGTTGTGGGAGGCGGAAATCACCACGCCGGCGTCCAGCCCGTATTGCCGCACCAAACAGGCCACCGCCGGGGTGGGTACCACGCCGCAGCACACCGGCTGGGCCCCCACCGAGCAAATCCCGGCTACCAGCGCCCCCTCCAGCATATCCCCGGAAACCCGGGTATCCATCCCCACCAAAATCCGGGGCTGGTGAGCGCATTCCTTTGTCAATACAAACCCGCCGGCCCGGCCCAAACGGTACGCCAGCTCACAGGTCAGTTCCTGATTGGCGATCCCCCGGACCCCGTCGGTCCCAAAAAGCTTCCCCATAAAAAGCCCTCCCGTTGCTGTACACTGTTACCTTATGCAAAAACGCCAAAAAAGAGCAGGTTCGCCCCGCTTTTTTCGGCCTCGGCCCTTTTTTTACCGGAGCCCCGGCTTTCCCTATAAAAAGCCGGGACTTTGTTCTGAATCTTTTAGAATTATACCACACTTCCCCGTTCCCGGCCACAAAAATCCCAAAAATCCCCGGAAAAAGCCGGGCCCTCCCCCGTTTTTCGGCGCCGAAAAGGGGCCGCCACTGGGCAGCCCCTCGTTTTCGTCGAATTCCTTTGTTCCTACCGGTTTCTTTGTACCGGTTTCGGCCTTTCCGGCGGCCTCTCCCGGCTTATTCCCCCACAGCGTCCGTCCGGCTCACCACCACCGTCACCGTAGGGGTGGTCAGCAGGGTAACTCCCTCGGGCAGGTCTACCACCAACGGAGCCTCGTACACCCCGTCGGTTTGGGCCGCCAGCACCAGCCGGGCCGTCAGGCTCTCGGGGTTCAAATCCTCCATTTCCTGCCGCCCGCCTCGCAGCGACAGGGTAACGCCGGTCAAATCGTACTCCGCCGTCAGCCCCTCGGCCAGCTCCAGCTGGGGGGTAATGTTCCCCTCAGGGAGTGTCACAGCCTGGTCGGTGGCCGCTTCAATCCGGACAGTCACGGTCACGTTGGCCCGGCTGCTTTGGGTTAGGCTGACCCCTTCGGGCAGCAGCGTCCGGAGCGAAAAGCTCCGCTCCACGTTGCCCCGCTCCCCGGTCACATCCAGCGCCGGCAGTTCCAGGCTAAAAAGCCCCGCCAGCGCCTCCTGCGTACCGGTGACCCACACCGTAGCCGGGTCGGCGGTTACGCTTTCCACCAAATACCCCTCGGCCACCTCGCCGGAGGTTTGGGCCGTAAGCGAGACCTCCCGCAGCTCGTCGCTCCGCAGGGTCACATTGGCATAGGCCGGATCCAGCGTAATGCCCTCCACCGCCTGTCCTGCGGCGTCCCGGGCCTCCAGCTGCACCAAATACACCTGTTCTTCCTTTAACGCATCCACCGTAACCTGGGCCACCACCTGAGACACCTGGGCTACCTCCGAAGCGCCGCCGGTCAGGCTGACCGTAGCCGGAGCCACCGCCGGCTCCTGCATTTGATAGCCCTCGGCAGAGGTGCCCTCCACCTGCACCTGCACCGGCATTTCCACCGTTTGCAGGTATTCCAGTTCTACCAGCACAGCGGAGGGGGTGCGGCTGTCCACATATAAACTGTCGGAGTTGGACACGTTCAGGTTTACGTCCACCGGCACGCTGACGGCCTGACTAAAGTCCCCGGCGGCCAATGCCCGGCTCAAATCCACCGTAGCGGCAATCTTCTCCTTGGCGGCGCTCAGCCGATCCAACGAGATCCGGGGCCCCCGTACCCGGATGACCACCCGGGTAGCCGCAAGCTCCGCCATGTTCTCCACCTGCATCCCCGCCTCGGTTACGGCGGCCTGGTTTTGGTAGGTAATGGCTACGGTATAGGCCCGGCTTTCCACCGGGTTTTCGTTATTGATGACCATAATCCACAACGCAAAGGCCAGCAGCAGCGAAAGCAGCTTCAGCCCCAGATTATGGGTCAGCAGTTGTTTCCATTTATCCATCGGAGCGCCGTCCTTTCCGCAGATTCAGCTTGCGCCGGGGCGCCTGGGCCGCCTGAGCCAGCATGGCCCGCAGCCGGTCGGCGTCGATATCCCGGTACAGCACCCCGCCCTTGGCCACGGAAATGGCCCCGGTCTCTTCCGAAACCACGATAACATAGGCGTCGGAGACCTCGCTGGCGCCAATGGCCGCCCGGTGCCGGGTGCCCAGCTCCATGCTAACCTCCTGGCTTTCGGTCAGGGGCAAAAAGCAGGTGGCCGCCGCAATCCGGTTATCCCGGATGATAACCGCCCCATCGTGAAGGGGGGTATTCTTTTCAAAAATATTCAGCAGCAGCTGGCTGGAAATTTCGGCGTCGATGGGAATGCCCGTCCGTTCGTGATCCCCCAAGGGCACCTTCTGCTCAATCAGAATCAGCGCCCCGGTACGCGCCGCCGCCATTTTGACAATGGCCTTCACAATCTCATCCAGCGACCGGGCCGAAAGCTTGCCCTCCTCTTCCTTTTCGGAGGAAAACAAGTCCAGCGAGAAAGCCGAAAACAGCTTGCCCTTGCCCAGCTGCTCCAAAGCCTTCCGCAGCTCCGGCTGGAACACGACCACCACGGCGATGATACCCACAGAAATGGTGTTGGACAAAATCCACACCAATGTGTTCAGCTTTAAAAGCTCCGCCACGGCCCAAATGATAAAAATCATAATCAGGCCCTTAAACAGCACCCAGGCCCGGGTACGGCGAATCCAGTCCACCACCTTGTAAATCACATAGGCCACAATCAAAATGTCTAAAATATCCATGACCCCAATGGCCGGGAAGCTGCCGGAAAACGTACCGCCGCCGCCAAACAGTTTTTTAATGCTTTCGCTGATGAGTTCCAAAATTTCGCCTCCCGTCCCGGACGTACCGGGGTCTTTCTGCCGTTAGTACCAGTATAGCATATTTTACCGGCCCTGCCACTCTTTTTTTGCCGGCTTTTCTCTCCTTCGGGCCTTTTCTCCCATTCCATGCAAAACCCCCGGCCAAAACGGCCGGGGGCAAAACGTCTAATCCTACATTGACTTACAAAAGCTGCGCAAACAGCGGCGCCAGCACCACCGTAATCAGACCCGCTACCGCAATGGACAGGCTGCTCATAGCGCCTTCGATTTCGCCCATTTGCATAGCCCGGGCCGTCCCCACCGCATGGGAGGAGGTGCCGATGCCCACGCCCCGGGCCACCGGCTCGGTAATGCGGAACACCCGGCAAACAAAGGGGGCGATGATGTTGCCCAAAATCCCGGTCACAACGACAATGGGTACGGTAATGCTCACAATGCCGCCCAGCTCCTCCGAAATGCCCATGGCGATGGCCGTGGTAACGGACTTCGGCAACAGCGAGGCAAATTCCTCGTGAGAAAGGCGGAACACCGCACACAGCACCAGAATGCAGCACAGGGAGGTAATAACCCCGGACACAATGCCGACAAGCACCGCTTTCCAGTTCTTTTTCAGCAGCTCCAGCTTTTCGTACATGGGCACCGCCAAGCAGATGGTGGCGGGCGTTAGCAAAAAGCTGATGTATTTGGCCCCGGCGTTGTAGGCGTTATAGTCCAAATGAAGCACCGCCAGCACCACCAGAATAATGGCCGTGGCCACCAGAATGGGGTTAAAAATCGGCAGCTTAAACTTTTTTTGCAGCATCGTCCCCAAGCCATACGACACAAAGCTGAGGATGACCCCAAAAAATATCGAGTTTTCAAAGAACCCCATGATTTTCCCTCCCCAGATTGCTTTGCTTTTTCTGTTTGTGGGCGGCGTCCCTCCGGATAACCAGCTGGGTCACCCGACCGGTAACGCCCATGACCACAAAGGTGGAAACCACGGTAATGACCACATAGGCCGGCAGGTTGGCCTTGAGCACCCCCCAGGAGTTCAGCACCCCTACGGCGGCCGGGACGAACATAATCGACATAATCTCAATCAAAAAGGATGAGGTTTCCTTAATGCTTTCCAGCTTAATGATTCCGGTAGTCAGGCCTACAAACATTAAAATCATCCCGTAAATCCCCGCCGGGATGGGTAGGGGGATAAAGTGGTTTAAAATCTCCCCCACAAAGGAGATGAACAAAATAATACCAAACTGCTTTAAATACTTCATCTCTGCGCCTCCCTCGCACACTAGGGCCACTGGCCCGGCTCTGTTCCCGCTCTCTCCAAGCGTTTGGCAAAGGGCTGGTAGGCGAAACCTCCGGTTCGGGGGCGACCGGCCCGCTTCCCCGGCGCTTTCCCGGTCCGGGGCCGAATCCTTCCCCGGCTCCACCGGCACGCCCGCCGGGTTTTTGCGCCGTTAGTTGTACTAGCAACCTTTGCATAGCCAATTATAGCAGGCCCGCACCGGCAAGTCAACGCTTTTTCCGCAAAAATTTACTTTTTGCCTTCCATGCCCGATGCCGGCGTTCCGGTTACGGTTTCGTGGTTTTTTCTTTTATTTTTTCAAAATCTTCCTCTTTTTTGGTAACTTTTCGGCTATCTTTTTTCCCAAAGCCGTGCTAAAATGGTAGCCGGAAGCGTTTTGCCCCCGAACGGGCGCAAAATTTTCGGTTGGGGAGAGATGGGCTATGATGACCAAAAGCTACTATCACGAAGGATTGTTTTTTCAAAACGACTGGCAGGACGTTGTGCCCAGCATGGGGGCGCCCATCCGGGCCCTGCTTAGCGAAAACCACGGCGTGGGGATTGTGGGCGGCGGCTACGAGCCGGGCCTGCCCATTTATGTCATCAGCGATTTGGCTCTGCGGCTGCTGGGCTATTCCTCCGCTGCCTCCTTCGAAAAAACCACCGGCAACCGGTTTTCGGCCCTCCTGGCCCCGGACGAGCAGGACGAGGAAGCCTTTGTGCCGCTTTTGGGCGCCTGCCAGCTGCATTTGCAAGCCCAGTCCGGCATGGTGTGGACCCGGCTGGTCAAGCGGGACTTTGTATGCCCCGACGGCCGCAAGCTGTGGCTGGTCTCGCTGTGCGATATAGACAGCCTCCACCAAAAGGACCTGCTGATGAACCAGATGATGACCCGGCAGCTGGAGCAGGAAAAGGAGCAACGGGCCCTGCTGAAGCACGCCTTTGAAACGGAAAAGGATGCCCTGACCGAGGCCCAGCAGGCCCAGGCCCGCACCCAGGCGCTGCTGGAGGAGGTCAACGATTTAAACCAGCGGCTGCGTACCCGCCAAGCCGAAATTTTAACGACCAACCGGCAAATCAATACCCAGCTGGAGGCCTTTCTGCACGGGATTAACGGCGGCTTTGTCGTTACCGAGGCCACCCCGCCCTACTCCTTTTTATATGTTTCCGAGTCCGCCGCCCACAACCAGGGCTTTACGGTAGAGGAATTTATGCAGCGCTTTGACGGCGGTATAAACCAAAACATTTACGCCCCCGACCGGGAACCGGCCGTTGCCAGCGTTCAGGCCCAGCTCCAACAAACCGGCAGCTACTCCGTTACCTACCGGGTGCCGTGTAAAAACGGCCAATACAAATGGATTTTGGACACCGGGCGGAGAAAGCTAGACGAAACCGGCAAGCTGGTTCTTAACAGCCTGTTTATGGACATCGACCAGGCCGAAAGAACCAACCGGATGTATAAGTGGGAGCGCAAGCAGTACCGGGAGGCCCTGCTGCATAACTGCGAATATACCTTTACGCTGGACCTTTCCACCGGCCTTGTAAAAAACCAATATTGGGCCGACACGTGTGCGCCGCCGCCCCCCTTGGGCAACGGGGCCCCGCCCCTGCCCATTGAGGAGTTTTGGCGGCTGTTCCGGCAGCCCACCTACGAGATTGACCCCACCGCCAACCCACTGGTCAGCATCGGCCGGGGCGATTTGCAAAAGCAGTTTGCCGCCGGGGTCCGCACCTGTGAATTCGATTATTACGCCCCCCGTTTAAACAAATATATCCGCACCACGGTGTTAATGACGGAACAGGACGAAACCGACCATATCATCGCTACCGTCATTGGCCGGGACATTACCACCCAAAAGCTGGCGGCGGAGTCCTCTCAGCTGGCGTTGGCGGCTGCCAACCACCGGCTGGAGCAGCAAAAAACCCAGCTGGAGCAACAAAAAGCCCAGCTGGAGCAGCAGACCCTTGCGTTGGAGCAGCAAAAAGCCGAGCTGCAAAAGGCCTATACCGAGGCCCGGCTGGCCAATGCGGCCAAGTCCGACTTTTTGGCCCGGATGAGCCACGATATCCGCACGCCCATCAACGGGATTTTGGGGCTTTCCGAAATTGCGGAGCGCTATGCCAATAACCCCGAAAAGCTAAAGGATTTCCGGGCCAAAAGCCGGGCCGCCGCCCAGCACCTGCTGGCGCTGCTCAATGATGTGCTGGATATGAGCAAGCTGGAAAGCGGCGAGGTGAGCCTGGTGGAGGAGCCCTTCAACCTAAACGACCTGCTGCGCCAATGCTGGGCCGTCGTCGCCTCTCAGGCCGCCGAAAAAAACATCACCCTCAAAACCGCCGGGCACCTGCCCCTGGCCCATGCCGACCTGCTGGGCAGTCCCCTCCATGTGCGGCAAATCCTTTTAAATATCCTCTCCAACGCCGTCAAATACACCGGCAAGGGCGGGCAAATTTACATCCAGGCCGACGAGGTCTCGCTGACAGCCGACGAGGCCGTGTTCCGCCTTACCTTTGCCGATACCGGCTGCGGCATGAGCCCGGAGTTTTTGGAGCGGATTTTCGAGCCCTTTAGCCGGGAGGATTCCGCCTCCAGCAAGGCAATCCCCGGCACCGGGCTGGGGATGTCCATTGCCAAAAAGCTGACCGACAAAATGAACGGCACCATTACCGTAACCAGCCAGCCGGGCAAGGGCAGCACCTTTGTGGTCACCCTGCCCTTCCGGCGGAACCCGGCCCGGGCCCAGGCCCCCGTTGCCGCCGAGCCCCTGCCCCAAACCCTGAACGGGGCGCTGGTCCTTTTGGTGGAGGATAACCCCCTAAACCAAGAAATTGCCGAGTTTTTGCTGACCGAAGCCGGCGCCCGGGTAGAATGCGCCGAAAACGGGGCCCAGGCGGTGGAACGGTTTGCCCAAAGCCGCCCCGGGACGTTTGATGCCATTTTAATGGATATTATGATGCCGGTGCTGGATGGCTACGGCGCCACCCGGAAAATCCGGGAACTGCCCCGGCCCGACGCCAAAACGGTGCCCATTATCGCCATAACGGCCAACGCCTTTACCGACGATGTGGCAAAATGCCGGGCGGCCGGGATGGACGGGCACATAGCCAAGCCCTTGGATACCGCCAAAATGATTGCCACCATTGCCCAGTTTGTAGGCCGCTACCGAGAGCAGCGAGAGCAGACGGCAGGGGAGTAAGCCCGGGGCGGCCCCGCATACGGCCCCCGGCCCTGCCGTTTTGTAAGGCAGCGCCCCTTAGCAGGCACCAAAAAAGGAAGCCCCCGGCTTCCTTTTTTTATTCTTCGCTTTGTTCTTCGCTTTGTTCTTCGCTTTGTTCTTCGCTTTGTTCTTCGCTCTATTTTCCGCTCTTTTCCCGGCTCGTTTTCGTCCCTTGGCTCCCTCAGTCCAGGGCGTCCAGGGCCTGCCGGACGGCATTGTAGGCTGCCAGCACCGCCTGGTATAGGGCGGGGTCGCACATTGCGCTTTTCCCCCGCAGGGCCTCGGTCATGCGGGAGCACTTGATAGCCAGCTCCTCAAAGCCCAGGTTTAAGGCAATGCCCTTAAGGGTATGCACCGCCCGGAATGCGGTCTCGGCGTTTCCCTCCGCCACCGCAACGGACAGGCTCTGCATACTGTCGTCGCTTAAAAACATCCGCAAAAACTTTAAAATCCGTTGGTCATCCTGAAACCGGGCCAGCATTTCGCTGTAATCGCCGCCTACGCCTTGGTAAAACTCCTCAAGATTCATGGCTTTTCTCCTCATCGTTATACGTTGCCGCACAGTTTTTATATTCTTTCGCCTGGTACATGGCCAAATCGGCCTTTTGCAAAATATCGGCAATCCGTCCCTTGGCATAGGCCCCGCCAATGCTGGCGCTGATGGAAAGCCCCGGATAATCGGGGAATTCCACCCGATGAACCGCCTGTCCAATATCATCCAGCTTTTTTTGCAGCATATGGGCCGGCAGGTTGTGGAACAGCAGGAAAAACTCGTCCCCGCCGTAGCGCACCAGCTCGTCGTTGCTGCGGATTTGGGCCTTAATGGCCTGCGCCGTCCGGTACAAGGCGGCGTCCCCGGCCAAGTGCCCGTATTGGTCGTTGACCTGCTTAAAGTTATCCAAATCAATGATGGCAAAGGCAAAGGTGCCCTCCCGGTTCCGGATTTGGTCGTCAAAGTACCGCCGGTTGTGAATCTTTGTCAGCGAATCGGTATATACCTGCCGGTTTCGCACCAGCAGCTGGTTCAATAAGCTTTCGCCATCGCCGCTGTCCTGCATATCCTCGCTGTGGATTTGGTTTGCCAGCTCTAGCGAGTAGGGGATGCCATCCACCTCCAAATAGCTGGCCAGCACATAAAACACCTTGTTGTCCCGGGTCTCAATTTTGGTTTTGGACTGCCGGGTTTGGAGTACCTCCCGGGATACGCACCGGTCGCACCGCTCCTTTCGGTTCCACATCGCAAAGCAGTTGCGGCTCCGGCCCATCGAAACATCGCCGTCCTTGTCCGCCAGCTCCACACAAATGGTGGGGTTCACCAGCCGGGCAATCTGGAACAGCCGCCGGCATCCCCGCAAAAGCCCCGGCACCTGGTCGCCGGTGATTTGCAGCACCTTGTCCTCGCCCAGGGCCTCGGGAAGCACCGGCAGCAGCACGCTCTCCACCGGCTGGGCAGCCATTCGTTCCTTCAGCTCCAGCATATGCCGGTAGTGCCGGTCAATGTCCACCACCTTCCCCATCAGCGCCGCATATTGCCCCGGCGTGGCCGACCACACAATCATCACCGCCAGCTGGCACCAGCAGGGCGCCCCGTTCAGGTGCAGCTCCACTTCCATTTCAAAATACGTCTCGTCTGCGGTGGCGTTTTCCACCCGCTCGCGGATGGCCCGCACATTTTCTTCCCCGGCCTCAGCCATAAACTCCGGCTGCTTCAGCGGGTCCACCACCAGCGGCGGCAGCCCCATCAACCGGGCGCTCCCGGCCGAAAACGAAATGGCCGCCGGCCGGGGCGTGTATTCAAACCACAGCTCCCGGGTCATCTCGTTAAAGAACCGGAGCTTGGCGTTTTCCCCCTCCAGCTGGATGGCCATGCGGGCCACAGTGCTGTCCGACCCGTGATACAGCTCCTCCACCACCCGGCGGGCGGCGGGCTGCCCCTGCTCCAACCCCCCGTTCAGGGTCAGCTCCTTTTCCAGCCGGGGCGCCATGTCCTCCAGGCACTCCATCAGCAACGGGTTAAAGCTGCCGCATTCCCCCCGGCGAATCATTTCCATGGCTTCCGAATGGGAAAAAGCAGACCTTTCGCCGTGCTCGCTGGTCAAGGCATCGTACACATTCGCCAAACCGACCGTTTGGGCTGCAATGGGAATGGCGTCCCCGCTCAGGCCGTCGGGATAGCCCTCGCCGTTCCAGCGCTCGTGGTGCCACCGGCAAATCTCGATGGCGTATTTCACCAGCCGCTCGTTTTGGTAAATGGGTAAATTGCGAATCATGGTGGCCCCAAGCTGGGTGTGCCGCTTCACCATTTCGTACTCCTCTGCCGTCAGAGCCGTCGATTTGGTCAACACCTCCTCGGGGATAAGCAGCTTCCCGATATCGTGGAGGGGCGCCGCCATCCGAATGGCTTCCACATCCGCCTGCTCCAGCCGGTAACGATCGGTTTTTTGCAAAAGCCGCTGCAACAGCAGCCCCGTAACCAGGTTGATATGGCCCCTGTGGGCGCCGCCTTCGCCGCTCCGGCACTCCATTGCATAGCCCAAAATCTCCACCAGCAAATCGTTGTTTTTCTCCTTGCGGTAAAACCGGTCGGCCACCAGCCCCAGCAGCTGCTGCTTTTGGGTGTGCAGCAAAATGGTATTTAATATCCGGCGGCGGATAACGCTGGGCACAAAGGGCCGGCTTACATAGTCGGCAGCCCCCAGCTGCAAGGCCCGGTCAATATAGCTGCTGCCGGTTTCCGCCGAAATCATAATAACGGGGATGCTTTCTATCAGCCCCTGCCGGTTCATATAATCCAGCACGGCAAACCCATCCATTTCCGGCATAACCACATCCAACAGCAGCACGGCAATCTCCTCGGCATGGGCTCGGAGGGCGGCTACCGCCTCCTTGCCGTCGGCCACCTCAATCACTTCAAACTCCTGCCCCAGCATATCCACCAAAAGCGCCCGGTTCAGCTCGGAATCATCCGCAATCAATATTTTTTTCTGATCCAATGGGTAAACACATTCCTTTCCCAGTTTTTCCGGTTTTTCTGCCAGCCTTAGCTGCCGGTTTTGTTGTTAATCCTCTGTACGTCGAAGTCCGTGCCCGCCAGCACCCGGCCCTTGCGGTCGGTCACCAAAAACGAGATGGTAAAAATTTGCGTAGCCTCATCGTACTCCATGTGCAGGTCGTCCACCCGCAAGCCCCGGGGATAGGCCTTGGCCCCCAGCAGCTTTTTTTCGCCCTGCTCATCCAGCACCACCTGGCCGTCCTCGTTGAGGCGAAAAATTTCGCCGTCGGCATCGCCGGAAACCGAGCCCACATCCTGAATAAAAATCCGGTTGCCGTCCCGGGTCACGCTGCCGCAAAACCGCAGCTTGTCCGAAAAGGCCGCCGTTAGGGTAGAGCACAGGGTTTGGGCCTGGGAATCGGCCATAGAGCTGCGGTAGGTGCCGTTGGCCACCCCGGCCCCCACGGCCAAAAGCCCGCTGATGAGCAGCAAAATCAAAACGGTACAAAGCATTTCGGTTAAGGTCAGCCCGGCCGTTTGCTTCAGCTTGGCCCGGCCCTTCCGGCACAGGCGGAATCGCTTTTTCATGGCGTTGCCTCCTCTGCCGGCTCAAAATACTCGTACCCGTTATCGGCATACACCTTCACCCGGCCGGTCGCATTGTGGGCCGTCCCGGTCAGGCTGACCTGCCGTTCCTCGGCGGCGGCACCGGCCCGGTAATGGAAGGAATTATCCGTAGCCCGGGTTTGGGCGTTGATACGCCCCGCCACAAGGGTGGCCGTGGCAAAAAACGCAAACACCAACGCCGCAATCAGCACCGAAGCCAACGACTCGATGAGTATTTCCCCCCGGCAATTTTTCAGCTTGTTCACGGGTTGTCCCTCCGTTTCCGGGCTTAAAAGCCTTTGGTAATTTTGGCCCCGTTCCACCGGGCCGTCACCGTGACCAACTCGGCCCGGCTGCCATCCTCGGCCAAAAACGGGTCGGTTTGGGTCTCCACCTGTCCTGTGAGCGTTAACGTCAGGCGGCAATCCCCGGCGCTGCCGTCCACCAGCGAAACATAGGCGGTTACATTGGCCTGGGTATCCATGGCAAACTGCACCTGCACCGGCCGGAGCGGCCCGCCCTCCCCGGCCTCCACCTCCAACCGGATGGTATCGGTACAGCCGGGGATAGCGGCCCCATCCCCCAGGCCCGCCGCCAGCCAACCGGCCAGCAGCCCTTCAACCGGGGTCACGGTCTCGCCTACCACCACCCGGGTGGTGGTCCCGTCGCCGTTATCCCGCAGCTCCACCTGGGTCTCCCGCCGGTAGCTGGCCTTCAAAATCTCGTCCCGCACCAGCTGAGCGGCAGAGCTTACCGTCAAATAGTCCTGCTGGGCCTGCCGGTCGTTTTTTTGCCGCCGGTAGGCGGTCACCGCCGCCGACAAAATGACCGCCGCCACGGCCGTAGCCAGCAGCACCATCGCCAGGGCCATCAGAATGGATTCCCCTCGCTCACTGTGAAGTTTTCGCATTCCGCCGGCCCCCTTCGTTCCCATTCCTCATTATACCTCAATTTTCGTCCGGCGGGAATACGTCGGGCGTTAAAGTAATTTCATAATCTGTAGACCACCAGCCGCTTTCCTTGCTGAATCCAAAGCCGGTGACCGCATTTCCGTTTACCGTTACGGTCAAATCGTTGGCATCAAAGCTATTCCAGCTGCTAAAGGTCAGGGTATACCCCTGGTCGTAATCCGTTACGTTATTCCGGGTCGTCAGCACAGCCCCGTTATCCGTCCGCTTCACCTGAATGGTGGCAGGGCTCCGCCACACCGGTTGAAAGGTCACATCCTCCGTGGGGGTATAGGTGTCGGTGGCCTGGTACCGGGTAGTCCCGCCCCGGGTCCAGCCCATAAACACATAGCCGCTACGCTGGGGCGTTGCCGGCCACACCAAAGCCGCTCCGGGGGTCACGCTTTGCTCCTGCCGGGGGACAGCCGTCCCTTCAAAGGCCACCGTATAGGCCTTGGGCCGAAACCGGGGCGTAAACACGGTATCGGCAAACAACGGCTCCCCGGCGTGGGGCGTCCAGTTGTCGCTGCGGGTCAGGTCGGCATAGGTCTCGCCCTCCGGCGGGGTCATGGTAGCCAGTTCCTCCGCCGTGGGCAGAGGCGGCACATTGCCATAGTCCACCCGGCTTTGGGTCACCGCATTCCCCCGGCCGTCGGTAAAGGTCGCCTGCACCCGGGTATGGGCCTCCGTCAGCCGGTAGGGAATTTCCAACAGAAAGACGCCGCCCGTTCCGGCCCGCACCAGCGTGACCCGCAGGGTGATGTCCCCGGCGGTTTGGCCCCGCACCGTCAGGCTGCGGCAGCTGTACCCGTTCCGGGTCTCGGCCTCGCCCACCGTTACGTTGTACAGAGAGTGGTCGGTCATCACATCGTAGGTATGGGCCCCGGCCACCACCTCCATGGCTTCCACCGTAAAGTTCTCCAGCCCGGCGTTCAGGCCCCGGCTGTACAGGAACAGGTCCGTCCCGCCAACGGGGGCGTTTTCGGCAAAGGCCGTCTCTGCCGGCGGGATTTCCCAGCCGGTCTGTTCCCGGTCCAGCACCCCCTGCCGGTACAGGGGCGCTGCGCTGTCGGCGGTATTGGCCATGCCCAGCGTGCCGGGTGCATACAGGGTCACCGGCACCACCGCCGTCGCCTCGTAGGTCTGGCCGCCCTGCACCCGGCGGGCTGTAATCCGCAAGGAGGTCTCGCCTTCGCTCAGGCCCTTTACCTGCATCGTGTAGAAGTCCTCCCCGGCCAAGCGCACCGGCTCGGTCGCCGCAGCCACCGTCCCGTCCTCGTTCAAAACCTCCCAGGTCACCGGGCTGATAGCGGCCCCATTCCGGCCCCGGGCCCACAGCTTCACCGTCACATCGCCATCGCTCAAATATTGTTCTATCAGGTTCGGCTGGGCCGCCACCGTCAGCTCGGCGGTCACCGTAACCAGCAGCCGGGCCGTGTAGCGGCCCAGCGTCGCCTCCACCTCGGCAGCGCCGGTCTTGTGGCCGGTCAGGGTCACCCGGTACTTCCCGGCGCCGTTGGGTACCGCCGCCGCCGTGACCACCGCCTCGTTGGTAGAGGTAAACGCCAACGCTTCTCCGGCCACCTGGTCGGGGCCGACTCCCTTCAGCTCCAGGTCCAGCTGAATGTGGGAGCTTTGGATGCCGTCATAATCGGCAATCCTATCCAACGTAGCCACACCCTGAGACCAGAACAGCCCCACCGTGGGCCATGCGCCGTAGTGCAGGTTTACGGTTTCCCCAAAGGTATTGGTTTGGTGCAGCACCGTGGGGAAGGGGTAGTTTTGCCCGTCCAGCACCCCATTGTTCCCGGGGAAGCTGTACTTGCCGTGAACGGTGGCCCCATTCTCCTCCCGGGTAACCCAGCCAAAGCCGTCCCCCAGGGCCTCCGGGAAGGTATCGGCCTGCTTGTTCAGGCCGTTTTCGGTTTGGATATGGGCCCCGGTCAGGACCGCCATCTGGTCGTAGGTCAGGGCCGTCACTCCCTGATAGGTATACCGGTCCCGGCCGCTGTCCGGCAGATAGCTGCCCAAATATTTCAGATTGCCCAAAAGCATCTTTTCCCGTTCCGTCTCGCTGCTCAATAGCTTGGACAGCGACGACTTCCCCTCGGGGCTGGTGTAGGTCGCCACATTTTCAAAGCCGACGCCGGTATAGGTCTCGTCCCAATAATAGCAGTTTTTATAGGTCACCCAGCCGCTCCCGTAGCCAAACCGGTCGGCCAGGCTGCCAATCACGCTAATGGCACAGATGCTCCCCTCCATATCCGGCAGGTCGATGTAGGTGTAGCAGTTTTCATAAACCGGCTTGCCGTCGGAGCTGTCGTTGGACGCCGTAAAATTGATAAAGTTCGAGGAAAACCCACTGCCCCCCAAGCCGCCTACAAACACATAGGTTCCCGGGTCGGGGGTTGTGCCGTTGTGGTAGTCCTTCGACCATTTGGCCTGCACCGGGTTTCCCTGCTCGTCGGTTTCGTTCCCGGTCAAAAACGTAGAATTGGTGTCGTCCCCCGCCAAAATCCGTTCCTTCAAGGTGTCGGCCCCCACGGTGATTTTCCCGCCGGTGTAGCAGTTGGTGGCGCTGAGCCGCAAGCCGCCCACCAGGCCGCCCACTCGGACAAAGTTCCCGTACTTGGCGGAGTTCAGCGCCCCTTTGGGATAACTGGCAGCCGGAGTCCCGGCGTCGGCCCACCGGTGGGTGCAGTGGATGGCAATATCCACCACCGCCGAACAATTTTTTAAATCCACCAGCGACACGCCGATGAGCCCGCCCACAGCGGCCTCGCCCAGCTGCATCTTGTTTTGGCTGTTATCCTGAACCTTATACCCGGCAATGGCGCAGTTGGCAATGGTGCCGATTGTGGTCTCCCCGGCTTCATGGGCATAGTCGTAGGCCAGGCCCACCAGGCCGCCCAGAGCATAGGCGCATTCGTACTCGCTCTTTTGGGTAGCCCCGCCCCGGGGCGTGGGGGCGGTGGCCCGCTGGATCACCGCATCGTTATCGCTATACAGCACAATATTGCGGATATCGGCCCCGGCGGTGGTGCCGAACAGCCCCACGTTGTAGCAATAGGAGTTGATGCGGATGTTTTTAATATAGTAGCTTTGCCCGTCGTAGCTGCCGCCGAACCAGTTATAGAGCACCACCTCGTAGTTCACCTGCGAGTGGTTGACCACGGCCCCGGCAATGGGGTAAAACAGGGTGTTCTTTTCGGGGTTTTTCTGTTCGCCCTCCACCAGGCTGGTGCCGTTCAGGTCGTGGGTCTGCTTCCAGTACCGGTAGGGCCGGGGGCCGCCGATGCTATCGCCCTGTTCGGCCGCCGCCCGCTTCTGGGTGGCATAGCTTTCGCTGCTGGTGTATTGCAGGTAGGGGAAGGTCCGGTAATTGCCCGCTTCCACATCGGTGGTGGTGCTGCCTTTCCCGTCGGCATAGCTCCAGTTGATAAATTGCAGCTGCTCGACCGAACGCACCTGATAGGCAGCCTGGGACGAACCGGGAACAGCGCCTGCGCCCGTGTCGTTCCCCGTCCCCTGATAGGTATAGGCATTGGCAAAGAAGGGGCACACCGCAAACCGGTGGGTAACCCCGCCTTGGACAAGCTTCCATTCGCCGTTGGCCGACCGGCTGGATTCCAGCCGCATTCTGTCGGTGCCGGTGCGGTAGGCCACAAAGCGGAACCCGGGGTTTTGCTGCTCCAGCTCCCGGGCCACAGCGGTATCGGGCTGGCCCAACTCAAACCGGCCATACTCCACCGAGGCGGTCAGGGTCGCCGTGCCGGTGCCGTCCTTCCAATAATAGCCATAGCCGTATTCCTGCACCGTCCCGTCGTCGTTGTAGGCCTCGCACAGGTTGGTGCCGGTTTTCAGCTGGCCGTCCTCCAGCCCGGCAAAGGAGAAGTGGTAGCCGCTGTTGGCGCCGCCCACCTCGTGCTCCCAATACACCATGCCCACCGTCCCCAAATCGGCCTGGGTAATCCAGTCGCCGTAGTGAACGGCGCCGGACTTGCCGGTGACGCTGGTGGGATAGGGATAGGCGCTGCCTGCCGCCGCCTCGGTATTGGGGTAGGCAAAGCTACGGGTGCCGTCGGCATAGCCAAACCCGGAAAGCCACAGCCCGGCCAGGGTTTGGTCGTCCACCGGAATCGCCCCGGTGTTGGGGTCCTGAAAATCATACAAGCGAATGGTTCCGGCAAAGGTGTAGGTCCCGTTGTTCAGGTAATAAGAATTGGCCACACTGCCGCCTGCGGGAGCAAACCCGTAGGTAGCTGCCCCCGCAGAGCTTAGCGCCGTGGCGCAATAGCTGTTGCGGATGGTGCTGAGGTTTTCCCCGGCAAACCCGGCCAATGTGGTATCTCCCCGGCGGTTTACCGGTACATCCACGCTGGCCAGGGCATAGCTTTGCCGGATTTGGCCCTGGTTGCTGCCCACAAACCCGCCGATGTGGAGCTGGGCATAGGTATTGGTAGCGGTCATGGCCGGGGTCACGGCGCTGCTGCGACGGATGTTCCCGGTGTTTTGGCCCACCAGGCCGCCCACATACACCGTGCTGCCGCTGTACAGATGCAGCTCCAGCCCATACCCGGCCACAGCGCAGTTATTCACCGTACCGGCGTTTTTTCCGGCCAGCACGCCCACATAGCCCTGCCGCTTCTGGATAACCCCGCCCAACCGGGCCGTGGGGGCCTCCTCCTGCTCCTTTTCGGTCACAATTACGATATCCTCCAGGGTGCCGGTGTTGACCCCGAACATCCCGGCATACGCCCCGTTTCTATCGCTTACAAACGACACCCCGGTAATGGGGTAGCTGCTCCCCTGATACCTATGGGCAAAGGCCGTCGGCTCCGTTTGGCCAATGGGCGCCTGCTCCGTCACGGTTGTCCCGCCGGGGCCGTAGCCGACCCAGTCATAGCTTTCGTAATCTATCCCCCGGCCCTGCAAAAACGTAGCCTTTTGGGGCAAAAGCTCCCGGTAGTTTTCGTAATACAGGCTTAAATTGTACAGCTGCCGGGCGGTGCGGATGTCTACCTGCTCGGGCACAGCGGTCGTCTGCCCCCCGGCCTTGGCCGAGTTGGCAAAATAGGGATGAAAGGAATACGTCCGGGTCTCGTAAGTCAGCTCGGTATAATAGGCCGTCCCCACCGCCGGGTTCACCAGCTCTCCGGGCAGGGGCGCCAGATAATAGGTTTTAAGCTCGCCCTTTTCGGGAATACGGATGAGGATAGCCCCGGCAGAATCCAGCACCTGCTCCGTCCCGGCCACCGTCACCCGGATGTCCGCCGGTGCCTCGTCCTGAAACACCATGCCGTAGCCATCGCCCCGCACCACTCCGTCGTCCCGCAGGTTGTCGATGTTCCCGCCAAAAAACCGGGTGCTGCCGTCGGCATAGGTCTCGTAATACACCAACGACCCCGATTCGAACTGGGCCTGCCAGTCCCCGTAGTGAGGCAGCCCCGCAAGCCCCGGATAGGAATACACGCTGAGCCCCAGCCCCTCCATCAGATTATAGGCATAGGTCTCCACGGCATCAGGGGAAAAGGCACCGCCCAGCTTGGTTTCGGCTGCATACTGCCGGTTTTCGCCGCTCCACTGGGTATAGGCCACCGGCTCCGTCCCCGCCAGCGGCGTTTCCTCCTCCGAGTCCGCCAGGTAATAGACCCGCTCCACCCGGGCCTGCCCCGGCGAACCGGGCTTGCCAATAGCATAGGTCAGCTTCCGGTTCCCGTCCAAGGGCGCACAAGCGCTGTACACCCGGGCCAGGGAATCGCCGCCGCCCACCTCCCCGGCTACCAGTCCGGAGGTTTCGGGGGCGTCCAAAAAGCCCGCCGCATAGCAGTCGGCCACGGTCATATCGCAGGCGCTTTGGCACAGGCCCAGCAGCCCGCCGGCCACTTCCTCGCTAAACAGGTAGCTGTCGGCATAGGAGCGCTCCACCGTAATCGATCCGGCGTCCACACGGCCCACCAGCCCGCCCACAGCGGTTTCCCCCCGGGCCACGGTAGCCGCCAGGCTGTTGCGGATGGTCACCGGCCGGTTGGTAACCACGGCCCCCACCAGCCCGCCCGTGGTCATCCCGTCCAGCCACAAATCCTGCTCCGTCCTATCGTCCGGCAGCTGGCCCTGGCTGCGGCTGAGCATAACCCGGCAGCCGTCCAGGAGGGTCTCCCCGGTCAGCTCCCCGGCCAAGGCCCCTACGTTCCCGCCACCGGTGACCGAAGCCCCCACCAGCCGGATATCGGTCAGAGTCCCGCCGCCAAAGCTTTCAAACAACCCGGCATTGGCCTCCTCCGTTTCTACGGTCAGGTCGTAAATGGCCGGGTAATAGATGGTTGTCCCAATGGGATAGCCTACGCTGCGATAGGACTTCACCACGTCGTTGCGGATGGGCCGGAAGGTCTGGCCGGGATAATAGGCCGTCCAGCTGTCCTCCTCGGCGCTTTGAAACAAAATGTCCCGCTCCTGCTCGGCGGCGGTAATGGCCCGGGTCACCCCGGCACCGGCGTCGTTCACCCCCGAGGCCTCGTCCAAGTTTTGCAAATGCCGACCCGTGCGGATGCCTGCCACCCGGTTGCCGTCGGCGCCCTTTTTCACACCGGCAAACAGGCTGTTGGTGGTATCCGACCGGGTGGCGCTATCCACCTGGTCGCTATCCGACTCCACCCGCACCTGCACCGTCAGGTTTTCCCCGGGCACCAGCCCGCAGCTGGTAAACCGCTCCTGCTCGGCAAAGCGCATCCCCGCCCCAGCGGTTAAATCGTCCAGCACCATGGTAGCGGTATAATTCCGGTAATCCCGCTCCACCTCTTTGTTGGCCCCGGTCTCGGTCAACCGGATGTCCCCGGTGCTGTGGCCGCTTTCGTCGGTAAGGTTTACATAAAAATGCAGAGGCGCGTTGGCCTGCATCTCGCAGGTAATCTGCACCAGCAGCTTTTCCCCGTTGAGTATCCGCAGCTTGGGGTTCAGCTCCCCGGTGTCCACGTTCCCCACAGAATCCCCGCCGTAATAACCCACCTTCGCCCCGGCCTTGAGCCGGTTTTCCCGGTAACGCAAGCGCAGGCTCAGCTCCCCTTCGGGGGAATAGTCCAAAGGCTCCTCGCTGTAAAACACGGCATACACACTGCCGCTGGCGGGGTCAAATTCCACCACCCAGTGGTTGTTCCACAGCTCGTCGTCCATCTGGCCCTGAGGCAGCAGCGCCCCGGCCCCCAGCACGTTGCCGTCGGCGTCGGGCTCCGTTTGGTCGCTGGTCACATAATACAGGTCGTCGTTGCCATACCGGCCCGCCTCGGCATCCACCGGCACACAGTCCATGGGAATGGCCCCGTTTTGATAGGTCTGGGCCTGGCCCGCCGCCTGTAGCAGCGACATCCGGTTTTGGGCCGCCAGAAACACCACCTCGGCCTTGCCGTCCAGCTCGGTCTGCCGCACGTCCCGCCGTACTTTGGTAATGGGAATGGCCGCCAAGGCAAAAAGGACGACGACAATGGCCAGAGTAACCAAGGTCTCCATCATGGTAAAACCGGAGTTTTCTTTTTGCCTGCGGAGGGACTTCATACAAAACGCCTGCCTTTTCTTACATCAGGGCGCCACCTCAAAAAAGGTAATCACCAAATCGGTCTGTACGCTATTCTTGTCCCGGGCCTGGCCCTCGGTGATGGTCAAGTCCGAGATCTGGTTCACATTTTCGCTGTCGCACAGGGCGTCGATAATGGCCCGGGCCTGTGCATAGGTCGCCGTTTGGAAGCTAAGGGACACCGGCCGCAGCATCATATAGCCGTCCTGGGTCACCGGCTTGGAAAAATCCAGCGAATACTCCTTCGTATCCGCCAAAATACGGTACAGCTCCCGCATCAGCTTCCCGCTGTTATCGTAGGCGGGGATGGCCTTTCCTGCGCCGGAGGCCTTAATCTCCTCCACCGCCGCCTCCATTTCGTGCATTTGCGCCACCCGGATCAGGCCCTCGTCCAGCACGGCCTGCTCCTGCGCCGTCAGGCTTTGGTAATCCGCCACCTGCTCCTGAATGGGCTCGAAGATAAGCTTAAAATACCCCAGCGCCAGCACCAAAATCACCAAAATCAGCAGCAGGGTCTTTTCCCGTGTATTCAGCGTCCGTTACATTCCGCCGTCCCCCCCTGCAACGTAATGATGACCGAAAAGCTCATAACGGAGGCCTCCCGGTCCTTTTCCGTAGCCGCCTGATCCAGCTCCACGGCTTTGACAATGGGCGCATCCTCCATGGCATCGAACATTTCCGAAATCTCGTTCAGGCTCATCCCCGCCATATTCACCACGGCGGTGCTGCCCTTTACGGTCACGGAGGTCACCGTCCCCCGGGTACGCATCCGGCTATCCACCAAATCCAGCACGTCCTCCCGGTTTACGGTCACATACCGGGTGTCCTCTGCGGCCGTCCCGGCCATCCAGTCCATAGAATAGGTGCGGTACTCGGCCACCACCTTGTCGTAATCTGCCAGCTCGGCCTGTACCTCCGCATTTTGGCCATGCACCTGGGCATAGGCGGCTTCGGCCTGGTTTAAGCGCCGGTACTGGTCAATCACCCCAAACTTGGCCGCCAGCCCCGCCGCCACCACAATCCCCACAATGCCCACCACAAGGGTTTTGGCCTGCCGGTTGCGGTCCTCGTACATATTCATGTTAATGCCGGTTTTTTGCGGGCAGCGAACAACCCTCCGGCCTCCGGTACTGCCGCCACTCTCCCGTTTCCGGTTCATTCCAGTCCACCTCGCATTCCCTCGGCTACGCCGCCAATGGCCCGCACATACAGCCAAGGCTCCTCGGCCCAGCGCAGGTCTGTGGCCAGCAGCTCCTCGCCGGAATACACCCTCAGCTTCGTCATTTCCGCAATGGCGTCCCGCAAGGGGGCAATGGCCGCCCCGCTGCCGCACAGATACAGCTCCTTCAGCTCTCGCTCCCGGTTGTTGTAGTGGTAAAAGTTGACGGCCTTCATAATCTCGATAGCCAGCTGGTTATAGGTGGCCCGGGCCATATCCGAATCCAGCACCTCGTTGTAGTTGGTCTGCTTGTAGCCGTGGGCCACATGGACGTCCACGCCGAATCGCTCGGCAATCTGCTCGTCCAGCTCCGCCAGCCCCCGGTCGATTTCCCGCACCCCGGCGCTTTCCGCCCCCTGGAACAGGTACAGCCGGGTCAGCTGGTGGCCCAAATTCACCAGGCCCCGGTCTACGCCGGCAGTCCCCGTCCGGCGGATATAGGCCGCCACCACCGCCTCGCAGGCGCATTCCGACGGGGTCAGCACCTTCAGCTTAAACCCGGCCCGGCGGAACATGGCCCGGTAGGCCTCTACGTCCGCCTTCCGCATGGCGCAGGCAAACAGCTCCATTTCCTTGGGGTGGCCCTCCTCGTCGGGGACAATCCGCCGCACCGAATAATCGAAGAAATACTTGTTTTTCTCCTCGGTCAAAAAGTCGTGGAACTCGTAGGGCAGGTTATAGTTCAGCTGCTGCTCCGTCATGGCGGGCAGGGTCACTTCCCGGGTAAAGGCAGCGGACCCGGGCAGGGCCAGCGCCGCCCCGGCCCCCAGGGGGATGCCGTTTTGTTTGGCCGTCTCCCGTAAAAAATCGGCCAGGGCGTCCATGGATAGGATACGGCCCTCCGAAACCATGTTGTCCGGCAGGGGCGCACACACCGCCGCCTTCAGCTCCTTACCCGAAAAATATACCATTTTTACACTGGTATCGCCGATATCAAACCCCACGATTTTTCCCAAAGCCGTTCCTCGCTTTCTTATAACAAACTGAGATACCAATCCAAAAACCGGGGCCCCCACACAGCGGCGACCCAGGCCGCCGCCGCAAGGGAGGGCCCCCAAGGGATGGGCTTATCTTTTTTTGCGGTCAAAGCCCCGGCCACAATGCCAAACAGACAGGCCAAAATTAAGCACAGCAGGTTTAGGGGGCCGCCCAAAAACAGGCCCGTAACAAACAACAGCTTAATATCGCCGCCGCCCATCAGGTCCCGGCCCGTGCGCTTTTCCATCAAAAGCACCAAAAGCAGCAGGGCCCCCGCCACGCCAAAGCCCCCCACCAGCCCGGAAAGCAGGCGGGAGAGCCGGTTGGGGCCAAAAAATAAACTTCCGATAAATAGCACAATACCGACCATAATAAAACGGTCGGGAATGATGTATCCCTCCAAGTCCGCAAAGGCGCAGGCCAGCAGCACACAGGCCAGCAGTCCGGCTTCGAGAGCTTGGAGCGAAATATCATATTGAAAGAGCAGCGAAACAAAAACCAGAGCCGAAACCACCTCGGCCCACACATGACGGACCGAAAGCCTGGCCCCGCAATACCGGCACTTCCCGCGGGAGGCCAAAAAGCTTACGACCGGCACCAAATCCCGGGCTCCCAGCACATGGCCGCAGACGTCGCAATGGGAGCGCCCCCGCCACACGCTTTCGCCGTGAACGGTCCGCCAGGCCAAACAGTTTAAAAAGCTGCCCAAGCAGGCCCCCAGCACCGCCGCCAAAACGCCGCAATAGATGGTGATAAACGGCGAAAGATAGAGCATAACATCCTCCTTATCCCTGTCGGGGGGGCGGCAACCGTCACCCCGTAGCCGCCGCCCGCTCCCCAAAAACAGGGGGAATCCCCCGCCGGAGGGCCCGGCGGAGGAAAATAAAATCCCATTACTTCGTGTTCTTAATGGTCTTAACTACATCATCGGCCACGGTGTAGTAGATGGTGCTGTCCTTAGCCCACACAACGCCGTCGTCGCCAGCCTTATTGACCTCAAACCTACCGCCCACGGTGGAACCGGCTGCGGCTTTCTCCGAAGCGCCCTTGCAAGAATATGCGTTGGTGCTGTCGGCTTCCTTCGCCACAGAGCCATCCTGCTGCAAAACGTATACGCCATCGGCGTCACCTTCGGTCATCGCCATAACCTGAGCGGACGCATACCCGGAACGGATGTTAGCCAAATCGGTAGCGGCATTGGCCTTGGCCAGAGCGCTGTTAAAGGTGGGGATGGCAATGGCGATGAGGACGGCAATGATGGCCACCACAATCAGCATTTCCATCAGGGTAAAGCCCTTTTTGTTATGCAGCTTTTTTCTCATATCCTTCAGATTTTTCAACATAATAATATCTCCTTCCTTTTGTTGCCTTTTATAATCGCACTGCACCGGGGTGTGGTACAGAGAGAGGCCAAAATTACAGGGCGCCGTACATGCTGAACAGGGGCATATACACCGCCAGCAGCAGAATCACCACCACCACCGCCAGCACAATGGTGATGAGGGGCTCCAGCAGCGAAAGCAGGCGGCCGGTCAACAGCTCGGTCTCGTTTTCAAAATAGGCGCCAATTACGTCCAACGTTTCCTCCAACGAACCGGAGCGCTCCCCTACCCCCACCATTTCGGTGAGCATTTGCGGGAAGTATTCCACCCGGCTCATGGTTTCGGCAATGCCCCGGCCTCGCTCCACGCCCTGCTTCACTTCCCGGATGCCAAGGCCGAACACATAGTTGTCCACCACCTGCCCCACCACGTCCAGAGCCTGGGGCACCGGCAGTCCGGCGGCCAGCATGGTCGCCATAGCCGTGGCAAACTGGCCTGCGGCGTTCATGGTATGGAGCTGCCGCAGGGGCGCCCGCTTGAGGGCGTTGGCCGCCAGCGTCACCTTGCCCCGCTCCGTCTGCTTATAGGCGGTGTACAAAATGACCGCCCCGGCCAGAATGAGCAAAACCAGCCACCCCCAATGGGTCAAAAAGCCGCTGGCCGCCATCAGGCCCCTCGTCACTCCCGGCAGGTCGGTGCCCAGCTCGGCAAAGGCGTCGGAAAACGCCGGAACAGCCACCACCATGATGATGATAAACACGATGATAGCTACCGCAATAACCATTATGGGGTACGTGAGGGCGCTGGCCAGCTTGGCCCGGGTTTTGGCCGACTTATCGAAGTATTTGTACAGCCGCCGGAAGCATTCCTCCAGCGAACCGGACTGCTCCCCGGCCCGCACGGTCTCGATAAAGGTTTTGGGCAGCCCGGGCATATTGTTTTCAAAGCTTTGGGCCATGGAATACCCGGCCCCAATCTCCTCGGCCACCTTTTCCAGCTGCCGGGCTATGCGCCGGTTGCGGCTTTGGGCCGCCACCATTTCCACGCACCGCACCACCGGCAGGCCGGAGGACAAAATAATGGAAAACTGGGAGCACAGCAGCGCCAGCTCCTTTTCCCGAATCCTCCCGCCCAGGGGCCGGGTCAGGAGGTTGGCGCCATCCTTTTCTTTTACCTCCTCCAGCCGGGTAATAACGGTGCATTTTTCCCGCAGCTGGGTCACGGCCTCGTATTCGTCCAACGCCCGGATAACGCCGGAAACCCGCGCACCACCCGCCGTTTGGCCTCGATAACGATAGGTGTTCAATCCGATTCACCGCTCCTCTGCTAAATGGGCGCTGCTTCGTCCTCGGCAGCGCTGTTGATGGTCCGGGCGGCCTCCTCGACGGTGGTCACGCCCCGCAAAACCAGCTCCCGGCAGCTTTCCCGCATGGTCACAAAGCCCTGGGCCCGGGCGGCGGCGTTCAACTCGTCCAGGGCCGCTTCCTCGCTGACCAGGCGGCGGAGCTTGCCGTCTACCATCAAAATTTCAAACACCGCCCGCCGGCCGGCATAGCCGGTGTGGTGGCATTCCGGGCACCCCTCGCCCTTATAAAATGTCGCCGGGCTGTCTGCGGGCAGGCCCAACAGGGCCAGCTCCTCGTCGGCAGGCTTGTATGCCTTTTTGCAATGGGGGCAAATCTTCCGCACCAGCCGCTGGGAGATGACCCCCCGCAGGGCGCTGGCGATAAGCCAAGGCTCCACACCGATGTCCCGCAGCCGGTACACCGCCGAAACGGCGTCGTTGGTGTGGAGGGTAGAAAGCACCAGGTGCCCGGTAATGGCTGCCCGCATGGCAATGCTGGCGGTCTCGCCGTCCCGGATTTCCCCCACGGCGATAATATCGGGGTCCTGCCGCAAAATGGCCCGCAGGCCGCTGGCAAAGGTCATCCCGGTTTTTTCGTTGATCTGGCACTGGCTGATGCCGGGGATGTGATATTCCACCGGATCCTCCAGCGTCACAATGTTGACTTCCTCCCGGGCCAAATCCCGCAGCATGGCGCACAGGGTGGTGGATTTCCCAGAGCCGGTGGGGCCCACCAGCAAAATCACACCGCTGGTGTGTTGCAACAGCTTGTGATAATGCTCCAAGTCCCGGCCCTCCAGCCCGATGGCGTCCTTCGACAGACTCTGGCCCGATTTATCCAGCAGCCGCAGCACAATTTTTTCCCCATACACCGTGGGCATGGAGGAAATCCGCAGGTCGAGGGCGTGGCCCTTTACCTGGACCATGGCCTGCCCGTCCTGGGGAATTTTGTGCTCGGCAATATTCATACCGCCCATAATTTTCAGCCGGGAGACCACCGTCCCCTGTAGCTCCGTGGGCACGGTAAACATCCGGTGCAGCAGGCCGTCAATCCGCATCCGCACCACCATTTCGGCCTCCTGGGGCTCCAGGTGGATGTCGCTGGCCCGCTCCAAAAACCCTCGCTCGATGAGGC
>CAKTER010000002.1 GCA_934552695.1 uncultured Eubacteriales bacterium | reverse complement strand
GCACCCAAGGAGGGAATATCATGCTAAACGTATATCCTGCTATTCTGACCCCCGAAAAAGAGGGCGGCTATTCTGTCCAGATTCCCGACCTGGAAATCGGCACCCAGGGTGAAACCGTGGCCGAGTGCATTGAAATGGCCCGGGACGCCATTGGCCTTTGGGGCATTTCCGAACAGGATGCCGGCCGTTCTGTTCCGGAACCGTCCACCCTCACCCCCCATCACGCTCCGGGGGACTTGGTCACACTGGTGGACATTGACCTGGACGCATACCGCCGGGCTAACGACCTACGCACTGTCCGCAAGAACGTCACCGTGCAAAGCTGGTTGAACGATCTGGCGGAAAAAGCCGGACTCAATTTTTCCCAGGTGCTTAGCGACGGACTAAAACAGCGCCTCGGTGTACAAAACCGGCCCTAACGCAAATCCCCCGTTTTCCGGGGGATTTTTTGCATGAAAAAGGGGCTCCGTTCACCGGGGCCCCAGAATAACGAAAGGTTTTCTACACGACTTCCATGTTACCATAATAGCTCAGGTGGGTAGGACAGTCAAGCACTTTTTGTCAGTCTCAGGATTAAAACTTTGTAATGCCCTCCCGTGCTGCCGTGTAATGCTCCGATACGAACACCCCACAGCCTGTGCAATCTCGTCCCAGCCCTGCCCCAACAGGTACCTCCGCCGCAAAATCTCTCGGGCCCCACGACTGGTACTCCGGGCTATAGCAGCGTCAATCTCAGCGTACAACTCCACCGAAAGCCGGCTGGCCTCCTCCAGCCGCCTCACCAGCTCATCCAACCGGGCGGCATAACCTGACAGGTCCGCCGTGGTAGCAGATCGGGGCATTCCGCCGCTCAGGCCCTTCGGACTGGTCTTGTGCAACCGCAGGTCGGCAATCTGCTGCTGTACTTTATCCATGCGCCGCAGGGTATCCAGATACCGGCGCAGATACCGCTTTTTTGCCTCCGTTGTTATTTCGACCCCTCCTTTACCCGCTGGACCCGTGCTTTCAGCGCCTGCATAACGGCATCGTGGGTATCTCGACGGTCCTGCAGCGCCGCCATCACATCCTGATCCACGCCCCCCTGCACCACCAGATAGTGGACAAAAATCTTGTCGTAGGGGGACCCCTGCCGCCATAACCGGCAATTTGCCTGGTCGTTCAGCTCGAACGACCAGTTCAGCCCGTACCAGATTACATGACGGCCGCCAGCCTGCAAATTTAGCCCGTAGGCGCAGCTTGCAGGGTGGGCGAGTAATACATCGACCTCACCCCGATTCCACGCCTCGGCATCCGCAGGCGAGCCGTAGACCCGCACCCGGAGGTCTTTCCGTTTCTTTGCCAGCGTTTCCAGTATCCGGTCATGCCGGTACCCGTAGAATGTCAGCGTCGGTTCCCCATTTAGGCTTTCCAGCAGCTCCAAATAGGCCTCCAGTTTACAATCATGCACCGAAACGGCCTCGCCGTCGGCATTGTACACCGCCCCATTGCAAAACTGCAGCAGCTTGCCGGTCAGCACGGCAGCCGTCCCGGCAGTAATCACCTCGCCGTCCAGCTCCAACAGCAAATCCCGCTCAAACTTGTCATACTCCTGCTGGGCTTTGGCGTCCAGCTGTACCGGAACCACCCGAGTAATACACGGCGGCAGCTCCAAATAATCCTCCGCCCGCATGGACACGCAGATATCCGAAATGGCCTCCAGCACGGCACACTCGGCACCGTCTTTGGCTTTGTACGAAAATACTTGGGTGCGGTTGCGCCGGTCGGGGTTGAAGTACCGCTCCCGGTATGCCGTCAGAGTGGGGCCCAAACGCTCGCCCCCATCCAGCAGGTATATTTGTGCCCACAGGTCGATCAGGCCTTTGGAGGTGGGCGTACCGGTCAACAGCACTATGCGATGGATAAACCGTCGTACCCGTTTAAGGGCCTTAAATCGTTTGCTCTGTCCGTTTTTGAAGCTGGTAGATTCATCCAACACAACCATATCGAAGGGCCAGTCCTGCTTGTAGTAGTCCACCAACCACTCCACATTCTCACGATTGATGATATACACATCGGCGGGGGTATTCAGGGCCCGCACCCTCTTGTTCAGGGGACCCAGCACCGTGGAAAACCGAAGGTGCTGTAGATGGTCCCACCGCTGGCCTTCCATCTGCCAAGTGGCCTCCGCCACCTTCTTCGGGGCCACCACCAAAACCTTCTGCACCTGCCAACAAAAGTATTTCAGGGTATTTATTGCCGACAGTGTGATAGAGGTCTTCCCCAGACCCGGTCGAAGGAACAGCCCTACGTTGGGGTCGTCCACCAACCGCTGAATACAATACGTCTGGTAATTATGGGGCTTGTACTCCATCGGGAAACACCTCTCTCAAAAACACCTTCACTGCTTCCATCCCATACAGCACCTGGCAGTCCTGCCCTCGTTTTCGCAGCTGCCCTATCTGCCACTCCTGCATGGGGGACAGCCGTCCGGTCTTCGTTTTCAGCTCAACGAAAATGATTCGGCCCTCTGCTGTGACTACCAGCCGGTCCGGCACCCCGGGATTCCCCGGCGAAACAAACTTATAGCACAGTCCGCCCTTCGACTGAACCCCCCGGACGAGCTGCCGCTCAATATAGCTTTCCCTCATCGTTCAGCTCCTTTTGCTGTTTACATAAATATTTTACGATTTGGCCATTTAGGCCGATACAACCGCTACATATGCGTGTACGGGGGGCGTATTATAGGGATTATAGAGATTATAGAGGTATATAACGCTATATTCTCTATAATCTCTATATTTCTCCCTCCCCTGTATATTAAATGTAACAATGTAACAGTATATAAAGAAAGTACAGTTTTACGCCAGTTAGGCCCGTTACATTGCCCGTTACATTGCCGTTACATCGTTACTTTACTCTGACACAATAGTGTGTGAAATTGTATCGGGCAATGTAACGGGCATTTTGTTTGCATAATTATTGTTTTACAAACCCTCGTTGGAGCCCGCAATAGCCAAATCGGGCTCCGTTTTTCGTCCGGGTCCACCCCGGCGCTGCGCCGATTGCAGCGTTAATCTCGGCGGCGTCAGCGTACCTCATGTCCTTCGGCGTACCATTCAGGGCCTCCACCCAAACCTCCAGTGCGCACACTCTGGTACGGGGAACCAGCTCCACATCCCCCTGTACCGACCCGTCCCAGAACATTTTGCGGCGGTCCAGCGGCCACGCCGCCCAATCCTTCGGCACGGGGCGTTCCAGGAAATCCAGAATAACCCCCTCCCGAGCGCTGCTCTCCCGGTGGGCCTCTTGTGCGTCCAGGGCATCGCCCTCCAGCGACTTCGGCAAGCACAGGGGCTCTCCCAGCTTCCAGCGCACAACGGCCTCCGCCCACAGCTGGTCCACCTCCTGCGGGAGGTCGGCCCACACACTCTTTTGTACCGGATGGAGCCCGGTGACCACGGGCCAGAACCGTCGGTTGCCGGTACGGTCCTGCAAGTACTCGTCTGAGTTCGTCGTCCCAAAAAACACACAGCACCGGGGTAGCTCCTTCACGTGGCGGCCGTAGGCCGCCCGGAACCGGTCAGCCCGTAAAGATAGGAACTGTTTGATTCGAGAAATGTCCGTGCGCCGGAAGGCATCCAACTCGGCGATTTCCACCAGCCACACGCCCTGCAAAAGCTCCGAAGCCTCCTTCCCTTCGAATGACCGGATACTATCGTTAAACCACCCTCGGCTCATGGTATCCAGCAAGGTACTCTTGCCAATGCCCTGCGGCCCGCTGAGGATTACCATGGTGTCAAACTTGCTCCCGGGGGCCATGGCCCGGGTCACCGCCGCCGTAAATGCCTTGCGGGTCACCGCCCGCAAATACGCACTATTCTCCGCCCCCAGATAGTCCACAAACAGCGTATCCAACCGGGGCACGCCGTCCCAGGTCAGCCCCCGGAGATAGTCCTGCACGTCGTTAAAGGCGTGCTGCGTGGTATGTAGCGACAGCGCCCCGTCGATTTTGCCGGTGCCGGTGATGCGGTGGACTCGCTCCATATACCAGTACAGGCCGTTGTTGTCATTGTCGTCCCACATCCGCCGGCGGGGGTCTTCGTTCCAGGGCAGAGGCCCCAGCACCTCCCCCCGGCCGGCGAATTTGTTCAACGCAAATTTGCCTTTTAGTTGCGGGTCGTTCTCGAGGATAATCCAGACATTGTCCATAGTCGACCGGGGGAGCCCGGTCTGGCTGTTGACCTCCAGCTTGTCCATCCAGTTGGCGGGCTCGGCCTCGTTGGTGGCCTCTACCCCCTCGAAGTCCTTCAGGGCCTCCTGGTAGCGCTCCTGAGCCATGACTGCCGCCACATCGGGGTTTTGCACGGCCAGCTCGCACATAGCCTTATACGACGGTAGACGCAGCGTAGGCGTACCCAGTTGGGCCTCCTCATCCAAATCCCCGAACCGATGTAGCCGCACCAAATCAAAGGCATTCACCAGCCGCCCACTGCATGGGTCGGTGGCATGGTGGGAATATAAGAATTTGCCGTTGTCGTACACCACGGCGCCGCCGGTAGTAGACCCGCCCAAATAGGTATAGCGGTCCGGCATATGCTCCACTGGGGCGTACAGCCCTGGCAGCAGCTCATCCATGGCCCGGTAAATATCGAATGTGCGGCAGAACGCCCCCACCACCCCGGGCTTGGCCTCCGGGTCGCCCTGCTTCGCCGCCAGCTTTGTGGGCAGATTCTGCGCCCCCGGCGCCTGAGGCCATTGGGCGCAGTCCCGCCAATCGGTGTAGAGCGCCAGCACCCCGTCGGCGGACAGCATGGGCTTGTCGGCCCACACATACACATAGGTGCTGTCCGAGCAACAGCTGGGCCAATACATCAGCCGGGAGACCTCAAATGTGGTAGTGTCGCACCAGGCAATCCCAATAAGCTCCGCCATTTTTCGGGCGATGGGCTCGTATTCATCGGCGGATACCGTGCGATCCAGCGGCAACAGTGCCCGCAGCCGTGGGGCCTCCGGTCGGTGCTTCCTGGTGGAGTAGACGCAGTAGCCGCATTCCAGCCCCTCAATACGCCGCAAAACGGTGTCGGTCTCCCCGGCGGCGATGTTATCCAGATCCAGCGTGACCACATCCCGCCCAGCCACGCTGTCGGCCTTACGGCGGGGGCCAGACAAAGTGCCGGCCACAAAGCCCCCCACGTCCTTCAAATCATCCTGCCGGGACTTCTTCAGGGCAAGATACTCGTTTAAGGTCTCCGGGCTTCGGGCGGGGGTCTGAAGCTTTGCCCACAGCTCCGACACCAGAAGCGTCTGCGGCTGCCAGGTGGTGGCCTTGCGGCTTCCGCCGGTGGATATGGTTATTTTTCGGTCGTGCAGCATAACCTTCGCCCTCTCAATCGTCAGAAAATACGATGCCTAAAAATGTGCTGATCACAAGCAGCAGGAAGAACCCGGCCAGCGGTTTCGGGGCCTCACAGACTTTTGAAAACGTCAAGGCCCCAAATAATGCGGGGTAGACCGCCAGAAGCGTGTGCAGACTCCGATTCCAGTCCTGCTTCATACTCTTTTTCATACAAGCCTCCTTAGTCTTTCCTGAAGAATTTTCCCACCCAGCCGTCGGCGTTCATGGGTAGGTCCGGCGCCCATGCGGGGGGCTGGCGCATGATGTTGACCACCGTGTCCAGCATGGTGTCGTCATCTGCCCAGGGAACTACATCAATGACCACCTCATCATGGATGTGGAACACCACCGGCAGCCCGGCGGTCTCAAGACGTTCAATCGCCTCGGCCAGACAGTCCCGGGCAATAGCCTGCACGCAGTTTTCCACCAGCTTTCCGCCGTAGGTCTCCAGTCGGCGCCATTGTTTGTTGGTCTGGCTCACGCCCATGTAAGTTATAGAGGGGCCGCCCCATTGGTTTTCACCGATTTGCGGGTCGATATAGTACAGCTTCCGTCCGGAAGGCAGTCGGATTGTCAGGCAGTCTCTCCCATGGTCGTAGTCATACTCCCGTTGCAAAATCAGGCCGTTTACTCCCACAGTAATCCCCTCCCGGATAGCCTGCGCAGCGGCAGATTCCAGCGCATACCACAAATCCTGGATACGCCGGTTGGTCACCCGCCAGCGGGCTACAATCTCCCGCACCTCTTCGTCAGACAGGTCGTCCAGCTGATGGCCTACATCCATTTGGCGCATAGCGCCTACCCCGCCCTGATAGCCCAGGGCCAGCTCGGCCACCTTGCCCCGCTGCCGCAGAGCGTACTCCGGGTTGCCCTTTTTGATAAGCTCGATGGGTACCCCGAACATCTGAGAGGCGGATGCCTCGTAAATTTTGCCATGAGTGCGGAACACTTCCAGCCGCCACTCTTCTTTGGCCAGCCACGAGATCACCCGGGCCTCGATGGCTGAAAAGTCTGCGTCGATGAGAGTGTGCCCCTTCGGGGCCACAAAGGCCGTACGAATAAGCTGGCTCAGGGTATCCGGCACGGAGCCGTAGATTACTCGCAGGGCTCCGTCCTTCCGCCGCTTCACCAGCTCCCGGGCCAGCGGCAGCGGCTCCAGATAGGTGCGAGGGAGGTTCTGTACCTGCACCAGTCTCCCTGCCCAGCGCCCCGTCCGGTTGGCGCCGTAAAACTGCAGCAGCCCCCGCACACGGCCGTCCGGGCCCACCGCCGAAGCAATGGCGTTATACTTTTTGGTGCTGGTTTTCCCCAGCTCCTGCCGAATCTCCAGCATACGCAGTACCCTGGGCGTGTGGTCTTTGTTTTGCAGCATTTCCGCCACTGCTGCCTTTTGCAGATTGGTCACCGGGGCCCCGGTCTCGGCGTTCAGCCACTCGGTCAGCTGAGCCACGCTGTTGGGGTTTTCCAACCCGGACAGCTCCCGCCCCTCCTGGATAAGGCTTTCCCGGTTATTGGCGTCCAACTCCAGCGCCCCTTCTACCAGCGCCATATCCACAGCTACGCCCCGGGCATTGATACGTAAGTCAGTCTCCCACTGTTTCTGGACAAAGTCCGGTACAGGGCACGCCGATAATCTCCGCCCAATTTCCATTTCAGCCACTACGTCTTGCCGGTTGTATTCCTTAAACAAGGCCCATTTTTCGGGGTCGTGGTGTGGTAGGTTTCGGGTGCGGCCGCCATTGCCCTTAGAGGGAGCACAAGGCGTGCAAAAATACCGAATCAGGGCTTTGCCGGTAGCCAGCTTTCGTTTATCCTCCGCCAACCCTAGCGCTCTGCCGGTAGCCTCCAGCCCCGCCGGATAGCCCGCATACAGGGCATGGAGCATGGTGCAGCGCCACTGCTCCGGCGGCAGCGGCCCCAGATACCGGGATAAACACCCCCATTCGAAGGGGGCGTTGTAAGCGTGTTTTAAAGTATCTGGGGACTGAACCGCCTCGACCAACCAGGGAAGGAGCTCCTCCCCCTGGGCCAGGTCTACCACTTCCACCGGGCCGTCATCCAAGCTGTAAGCAAACAACAGAATCTCAAACGCCGAATCGGCGATATAGCGTTGCGCCCCGGTTTTGGCAATCGGGGCGCTGGAATAGGTTTCAAGGTCAATGTTTAAATGGTGCATAGCCTACACCCGTTACCGGGGCTGCCCGGTGATAGGGTCAACGCCGCCGGTAGCGCCCCAGGGGGCCGCAGGCTGAGCTCCATAAGCTGGGGCCGCAGGCTGGGGCGCCGAGCCCAGCCCGGCAAAATCGTTGGCGGCGGTGGTATGACCGCTCAGGGGCTCGCCGTCTCGGGTCTTCATCACGTTGCCCAATCCGCAGCCCACGCCCTTGTTGCCACTGTTGGCGTAGCCAAAGAACCGAATGGTCACACGGGCATACATCCCGCTGTAGATATCCGTGGGGGCCAGTTCACACTGGATGTTGTCAGCCCCCACCACCTGGGGCCTCTGCTTACTGCTGGCGGTCATGACCCAGTGCCCCTTGCACTCGGTGCCGAAGGGCTCCCCCGAGGGCCGCACGCCATCGCCGTCATAGATGGGCACTCGCAGCATGGGCGGCCGGGCCCCATTCCAGATTCGGGCGGTAGCGTCGGCGGCTGCTGCCTGAATGGAGGCGTCGATATCAGTCTTAGTGGCTACGTCGGTCTTAGGGATAAGCAGCGTCACCGAATATTTGGGCTCACCGCCCTGCTGGGCTGCCCTGGGGGCAGTTAAATTGGCATAAGACAGACGTACCTCACCGGTCAGCACTTTCATGGCGTCGTTCTGATACATAGTTCATTCTCCTTTCACTTCGTTCCAAATCTCCTGAATGCGTTTCCATTTGTGGTAGGTGGCTTTCGCCTTTTTTACGTCACTTAGTAGCTTCTTGTTTTGGACCTCGATCTCCCGGCCTTCTTTGCTCCGCTTATCGCCGGGTAACCGATATTCATTTTGATACCGCCGGGACGCCAGCTTCCACTGCGCCTCTGCATGTAATACCTGTACGGGCAACCACATCGCAACGGTACTTACCGCAGTCCGGTTACGGAACGTGTCGGACCACATATACCGGAACAGCTTTTTGATTTTTGCCAGGGTGATCGTTGGCAGCTTGTCCAGGTAGATTTTGAACTGGGTGCCGCCACATCGGAAATTGACAGTCGAATCGCTCATTCCGCCACCTCCGCAAAGTCGGCAGCCGCCGGAGAATAGGCCGGGCGCTTATCCGATTCCGGAGCCAGCGTGGGTTTTCCGGGGGGCTTAACCACATAGTCACCCAGCTTGTCGGCAAACTCGGCCCTGCCCATCAGCTTTTCCAACTCCGTTAGGGTTTTGGGCTTCCGGTCATATAGTAGTGCCTCGTCGTATCCGGCGGTTTTAGCGGCATCGAAAGCGGCGTCCATATCTGAAAAGGCTCTTACGCTCCGGCCGGCCACCAGTTTCCAGCCATCAATGGGTTTGCCATCCAGCAGGGCCTTGGTTGCATATTCCTCCAGGTCCTTGTACCAGGCCACCAGCTCCTTGCCCCGGGTGAGGAGGTCGCCGATTTCCTCATCGGCAAGTACCGGGGCTCCTTCGGTTGCGGGGGTGCCCGGCAGCGCACAGTCCTTAAAATCCTCCAGCGCCGTGTTCTGATTGGCCCGGGCACGACACTGGGCCTTGCCACGGCAAAAACGGCAGTGGTCACCGGGGACAAACTCACCCAGCCCGGAGAAAGCCTTTTGTGCAATGGGCCGAATCCTCTCGCCCCACTCCCGTAGTTCCTCCACAGCCACAGTATCCGTGGTATAGCTGTTCAGCCGGGGCTGGTCAATAGACATTCGCACCTGCTGAATGGCATCGCCGTACACCGGCGCATAGCGCTTCAAAGCCCCCAATGCGTACAACCGCATTTGCGGGTTGCCCTCGGCGGCCACAGGAACGCCCTTACCGTGTTTGTAGTCGGTAATGCACAGGGTACCCCCACCAATCATCACGTTGTCACAGGTACCAAAGCCCTCTGGGACGTATTCCGAAAAGTCCACCCGCACCTCCGCCGCCACCACCGGATTGCATGACAGGCTCATAGCCTGATCGGTCAGGTGCTCCAGGTAGGTCTCGGCGGTCTGAATCATTTCCGGGTCGAACAGGGGGTTTTTGTTCAGCTTATTCAGGCGGGACTTGTACGTCCGGGGCGACATCAGCGTGAATTTTTTCAGGGTCAGCAGCTCGCACACAGCATGGGCCAAACTCCCTTCGGCGGCGTATTGGCTGGTGCTGTCGGGGAACTGTTCTTCGAACCGGGGGGCGGCGGTGCATACCAGCCACCGATGGGCCGAAGACGCCGATAATAAAGCGTGCTTTTCGGGAGCCATAGTCCGCCCTCCTTACAGCTGAGCGCCCAGCGCTCGTAGCTCTGCCGCCATAGCGGCGTACTGGGCCGGCTGGAGCTGAGTAATGGCCTGCACGTTGTATTTAGTGAGCAGGGCCAGTAGCTCGTTCATCTTCCCGGCGTCGATTAGCGCCGCTCCCGCTGTTGCCAGCTGGTCAATGGTGTAATGCGGGGCGCTGGTAGGTGCCGGGGCCTGAGTTTGGGTGGGTACAGGAGCTGGGCTCGCTACCGGGGCCTGAGCAGGTGCAGGGCTTGCCGCCGGCGCCGGGGCCTGAATAGGTACCGGGCTTGCCGCAGGGGCAGGAACCTGAGTAGGCGCAAAGCTCGGTGCGCCGGTATGCAGCCGAAGCACCTCAACCAGCTTTTCGATTGCCGGTGCTTCCACAATTACTTTGATTTCCAGCATGATTCATTTCCTCCTCTTCATCTTGACAGTCGCAGTGTTCCCCAGGGTCCAAATTGGCCCCGCAATACGGGCACGTCCAATACAATGCCATCTCACATTCCTCCCCGCCGTATGAAGCTGTAAATCTCCGGGTAGCTGAAACTCTCCAGCCAGGTAAAGCCCCCGGTCTTTGCCCGGGTCCGGCATTGCACAAAAAACGGGTACAGCTTCTCCACCGTATAGGTGCGGGTCCCTTCGCCTCCCTCGCTCAACTGAAAAGTTTTTCCGACGGGTTCTCTCAAGCAACACTTGTAGTCCTTCAGCTGCATGGCAGGGCGGTGTGTTTTGTGCCAGTTGTCCGCTTCCAGCTTGCGTTCCCGTATGACCCGCAGCTGGACTCTCCGCCGCTCAGTCATGCGAGTCCTCCTCCATTTTGCGGCGTCGTAGCCAGTCACACTTAGGGCATATGTACCGCTGCTGGGTAGCCTGAGTTACCGCCACCCGCCATTCTTTGCCGCAAATGCGGCAAATGCGAGTAGTGGGCTTACTTTTAGTCACTGAAACCCGCCCCCTAACCACCCGAAAAGTGCTGCTCCACCTACCCCGCCAAACATCCCGATAGTGGCGGGCAAATCAGCCATGGTATTACATTCTAGGCCCCCCACGCAACCGGCAGCGATAATAAAGCACAGGGCCGAAAGGACCAGATATTTATTTCTCATCTCCACAACCGCCTTTCATCGCCCACACAGATACCGGGCCAGCGAGGTCTTACTAATCCTAGCTGCTCCGGGCACCGCAGGAACGTGTCGGGCGATTGTCTGGCGGCACACGCCGCAGTAAGCAGCGGCCTCCCGTTGGGTCAGTAGCTCTTTTCCCGGAAACGCCTGATCCAACCGCTCCAAATTATCCCGGAATCCCTCTTTCTCTCGTGCCACAGTCACTCCTCCTCTACAAGCTGAATCAGGCTTTCCGCCTGAATGAGTATCTCCGACGCCACCGCCCGCATGGGCATTCCGGCAGCACCGGAGATACGGCGCAGAGCCAGCTCCGCCTCAGGGGTAAGCCGCACCATTCCGGTCAGTCCGTCATAACGGGGGCTTTTTGCTTTCCTTAATACAATAGGCTTGTCCATGTTCATGTCTCCTTTGGGTTAATATTGTGGGTTAATGTTGTAAGCGCCTACCGCCTTGGAGCCAGCAGGTTTATCAGCTCCCACCATTCCCTATCGAGAACGGGGGCGATCTGCTTTGCTGCCCGGATACTCATGTTCAGCTCACCGGAGGAGTATTTCAGCACAGTACCATATTTCAGGCCCGTGGCGTTGCTGATCTCCTTTGCCGTACGCTTCTTCTCTCGCAGCAGCTCTCCAAACTTCATTGTGCGCCTCCTTTCCTGCGCTCCCGGTATCTGCTATACTGAAAGCAAAAAGGTGGTAATTGTCGTGAATAAAACTATCCGACCCGACATTGTCGAAGTCCCCTTTGAATCCTCTGCTTTGGGCCGTCAAACCGAAGTGCTCCGGCAAATAGCCGAAAACACCGAGTCGTTGGAAATCCTGAAACGGCTGGCAGCTGCCGCTGAGCAGCAGGCCGCCGAAGCGAAGAAGGACGCTCGGTTTGCTCGAATTTTAGCGGGCCTCTCGTTCTGCGTGTCTGTGGGGAACCTTGTCCTCCCGCACCTTTTTTCTCTCCTTCGGTAACCGGTGGTTCAGCCAAAGCAGATTGCCCAGGGAAAGGCCCACACCAAAAGCGCTGATCAGATAGCTGATGTACTGCGCCGTGGTCATCGATATAACTGTGTTCATTTCTGCCCCCTCCTATCACAGACCATCAACTCTACCAGCGAGGTATCCGGGGCCAGATAGTCCCGCAGGGCTACCACCTCGGGCCAAGTAAAGTTCGACCGTCCACGCAGCTTGCGGCTCAGGGTATCAGGCCGAATATCCAGTAGCTTCGCCACCTCACCTTTTTTCTTTCCGCTGGCGGCGATGGCGGCCTCCAGACGGGGATACCACTTAGGCATAGGCGCCTCCTTTCAAAAAAGGTTAAAATTTGTTCATTTTGAGAATTGACACGCCACCCGCCCCCAGCTACACTTTAGTCAGCCCTTGTGGCAAGTGAGGAGGTGGTCTTTTTGACCAAACTTTTGATCTTGCCCGTTCCAGACCGAAGGACCGGCGCAATGCGAAAGGGCAAGATGTAGGGCAGAACCAAAACTGCTAAAGTGAGCGGCGTGTCACAGAAACGTAGGGCCGTATACGCCCGTTAGTACCGGGCAGGCCCGCTCCCAAAACGGCTGCGGGCAACCACCAGGCAAGAAAGCCAATAATGTGCTGATGGGGTCTAGCGGTGCAACACGTTCTGGTAAACAAATTTGGGAGAAGAGCGCTCGTGGACGGCCCCACGGGTGCCCTTTTTTGTAAAGTTAAAAGAGCTCCTCAACCTCCTTGCTGAAAAATTCGGGGGCTAAGTCGGGGTTCAGCTGGATAGCCCGCAGAATCAGAATCAGCTCGGCCCGGTTCAGGTGCTTTTCGTCGCACAACATCTCAAATCGGGTCATTTCCTCCAGCGTCCCAATCGGGACGAACCGGTAATACTTATTTTGGGGCATAAACTCACCTCCTTTTACGGGATTAAAAAAATCAGAAAGGACTGTTGTATTTATGACCGTAGGCCTTTCTACCGGCATCGCCATTGCGGCGCTGGTATTTTCTGTCGCTTCCCCCGCCATCGTGCAGAAGTAATTGAGCGGTACATAACAGCGGCCGGCCGTGCCTGTAAGCTCAGCCCCCGTTCGAAAGAAGTACGACCGTGATGAGCCATAAGGCATACATCCCGGTAATTCCGAAGACTGCGACGAACATCCCGATGTAGTTCCACCAGCCCATCGTTCGGAACAGATCGCACAGGTGATTAAATACAAAGACGATACCCGAAACAATCCAGATTGCAATAATCAGGCCCGTGTGCTCACCTCCTTTGTCGCCCCGAGGCGGAGCCTTTATGGATTGTGACATTCCGTCGATTGTTCGTGTATCTGAACTTTTGGGGTAAAAAAATAATCTGGAATATCCCTAACCGGAAATCGGAGAATTTCTGCGCTTCTCAAGATTTCCGCCTGCGTAAACTCCTGCTGATTTGTCAGCCTTAAAGAAACCGAAACTCGGCTTAAACCCAGGTGTTTAGCGTAGTTTTCCTGCGTGCTGCACACCTCTTTAATTCGCCCCTTGAGTTTGCTGTAGTCGAACATAGGTTGTACCACAGCGCCGTCCCCCTTTCTTTTTCTTGTTCGCTTTTCTGAACCCATAATAGCATTCAATCCGGTCGTTGTCAACCCTAGATGTTCATTTTTCTGAAAATATTTTTAATTTTTTTATAAAAATGGTTGCATTATCTGAACTTTTGAGCTATACTTACCGCAATGATACCGAGCAAAAGGAGGAACCGCATTGGCTACCACCGCCGACCGGCTACGGATGGCACTCAATGATAAAAACATGAAGCAGTCCGAGCTTTCCGAAATTACTGGAATCGGAAAATCCTCAATTAGCACATATTTGAGTGGAGAGTACCTACCGAAGCAAAGAAACATATATAAGATGGCTAAGGCCTTGGATGTTGATGAAGCTTGGCTCATGGGTGAAGATGTTCCGAAAGAACGGCGCAGCCGCACTGCGGCGCCCCCTCATCCAGCGCTCCGGCCCTTCCCGGCCACCCACAAGGTGCCCCGGCTGGGGACGATTGCTTGCGGGGAGCCCATCCTTGCCACGGAGAACCACGAGGCTTACGACGATGTGCCCGAGTTTGTCCACTGTGATTTCACACTCGTCTGCAAGGGGGACAGCATGATAAACGCCCGTATCCTTGACGGAGACACCGTGTGCATTCGGCAGCAGTCCACCGTGGAGAACGGGGAGATCGCTGCCGTCCTGATCGACGACGAGGCCACCCTAAAGCGGGTATATCTAAAACCAGACCGTATTACCCTGATGGCCGAAAACTCCGCCTACGAGCCAATCATCTATTCCGGCGAGGAGATGAACCAGTGCCGGATATTAGGTAAGGCAGTGTATTTTATTAGCAGATTAGATAGGTAACTGTCGTACCTGTAAAAGCACATGGATTGAATATCAGTAAGCTGGATAGGTAAATACAAGGAGGCCCCTGTATGAGTTTTCTGAATTTCTTCAAAAAGAAGGATACGAAAGCAGCGCCACCAGTTCCAACTCCGGCGGCCATCAGCCGGCCGGAACCAGACCCCCGCTACCCCACTAAGGTCGCAGAAGGAACCGTCTTTGAGCATAACATCATTACGTTCGAGGAGCGTAAGAAAACGGTCATTCCGTCAGCTCATGGCCTGTATCCGGCGGAAATTCTGCTGCTGGACTACTGCTCCCGGGGTACATACCCCAACCCCAAAAGCGGGTATCCCCGCTGCTGGTGGTTCTCCTACGGGATACGGGATGTAAACGCTGTTCTTGCAAGCCTGGAAGAACGGGGCTTTATCACTCTGGGTTCGGTTAAGGATGCCATTCCCGGCTTTACCATCCCTCAGCTGAAAGGCATCCTTGTAGCCCACGAGCAAGCCACTTCCGGCAAAAAGGCCGATCTGGTAGTCCGTGTCTCGCAGACTGTTACCGATGAGGAGCTGCTGGCCGCCGGGGCCCAGCAAAAATATGCGCTGACCGAACTCGGTCGGCAGGAGCTGGATGAAAACGCCTACGTCCCGTATATGCACACCAACCGTAATAAAACAACAGAAGACAGCCGTTTCGGGATTCTGTTCAATGTCTGGACTATCAACCAGCTACTCGGTACCGGGGATAAATCCAACTGGCGAGCCATCGTGGGCGAGCAGGAGGAGAAATTGAAGCAGGAAAGGGCCGAACGTCACAAGGCATATGTGCAATGGCTTAAGGAGAACGACCCGGAGGGCTACCAGGAGCTCCTTGAGGAAGACCGACGACGGGAGGCTGTGCGACAAGCCGAAGAGAACTATGCCGCAACTAACGACCTGTATGCCTATATCGCATTTTGGGAGAAATTCTGGTCAAAGGGTTTCAAAGGTTTTGTCAACTGGGATTGGTATTTTGAGCTGCCCGAAGCCTACATCAAGGCAGAGCGCTACGACGATGCCCTCGTTTTTTTGGGCAGTATAAAAGCTATCGAGCCAAGGTACGCCCCCAAAGTGGACACCTACATAAAGAAAATTCAGAAATTAAAAGCCAAAGACAAATAAAAAAGCCCCTGCTCAATGCAGGAGCCGATAAAATCAGTTCCAGGGCATGAATTTCAATAAAGACTCCGGGATGCGGTGCGCACTGACCGCCCACCCTACGGCGATTACGAGGGTAACACCTAGATAAATTAACCAGATTTTCTTTATACTGAAAATTTCCAGCTTAATCCCATTGATTTTAAGGATGAAGCTCACCAGTAGGTAGATTATATTCGTCAACACAAACGCCAGCAAATCTATTACAACGAGCAGGCGCCAGATACCCACACCAGACATATTGCTCAGGACAGAACTGGAAAAGGCAAATTCGCCAAAGAATGCGATAACAATGGAGGCAAAGATGCCCAGAATGGTTATATATTCCCGTTCTACGTTTTTCAGATCCTTTTGAAAGCGCTGTTCGATTTCCTCAATCTGGCGCTGTAAAACTGTCGATGCATTTTCCGTTTGGTAGACTGCTAACTGGGAATGGTCGTATAGCTTTATGGCATACTCCTTGCACATCCACTCTTTGTATGGCAAGCTGTCTGTGTAAATGATTAGCTTATCCATATTCGACACATAATCCCCACGGGTATCTAAATCCAAGGAGAATATAAAACGGGAAATCTCGGAATACAAAAGCCTTGGGGGTGTATCCCCCTCAACAACCTCGAGATACTGGGTCAAGAGCTTTACCGTGTCCTCGGGCGCATAATCTATCGGTTTTCGGATCAGTGATGCACAAATTTCTTGAATCAGGCGTTGGTATCTCTCAAAAACCAGATTCTTTTGCGGTAATTCAGCATTCGACCCACCGCCCCCGTCGGCACGGCGTAGCAGCCCACCGATATCAAAGTTGTCACTCTTTTTTCCCACAGAAATATCTCCTCATCGAATCCAGCGTAATTTCCCTGTTCCTATGTGGTTCATAAGCGTCTATCCATGGGCTTTGCCTATGGGTAACATCTACCAGATAGGCAGCGCTAAAATCCTTGAACGCATCGAGCAGCATCCCTATGGCTTCTTTATCTGCTTCGCTCAGTACATTATAATCACAAGGCACCCGCTGAAAATCAAAAATATTGTTGGGGTCCAGCTGTCGGATTTCAGAGTCCATAGTTGGTATAGGCATCCCACCAAATTGCTTATACGCCATATAGGCCTCTCGAACTACCGGGCCGAAGCTCCATGCTTCGATTTTTTCTCGGAAACACGGCTCACCCTTGGTTTGAAGATAGAAAGCCTGGATGAAATACAGGAGTTTTTGAAGTTTTAGATTGGACACACTTTGGCCGTTATCGTTGCTGTATTTTACGATAAATCGGCAAACGTCCAGCACATTGTACACGCCGCACGCTCCTTTCTCTGTGGCGCATTCTTTCTATCATTATATTTCCAACCTCGGCAAAAGGCAATACTGACATATTAGCTAAAATATAAAAAAAACCGCCCCTGTGCGCCAACACAGAGGCGGTAGGCGCTACCCCAACCCATGGACAGGTCAAGAATAGCTACAACATTAACCCACAGCTATTATATCACCTGTCCCGGGATTTTGCACGCATTTTTTGAAAGGACAGGTGAAATTTATGGTCAAACGGAAAGACGGCCGTTGGCAGGACTCCGTTCTTGCCGAACCCGGCGGCACCAAACGCATTTACTTTTACGGACGCACGCAGGCAGAAGTTAAGCAAAAAATGCTGGCCTATGCCGCCGAACGGGAACAGGGACCGCTCTTCTCGTCCGTTGCCGACGATTGGGACACCTGGCACCGGGAGGCTGTGTCCCACAACGGGCACATCATGTACCGGGTGCCCTATCGCATGGCCCTGGAGGCCTTTGGCTATCGCCGCATTCGCAGTATCCCCGCCCCGGAGATCAACCGATATATTCAGCAGATCGCCGCTAAGGGCTACGCCCAGCGAACTGTAAAGGCGCATATCGCCCTTTTGCACATGGTATTCCAGTTTGCTATTCTACAAGGCTATCTGCTGCAAAACCCGGCGGAGCATATCCCGCTGCCAAAGGGCCTCCGGGTGACTCGGCGAGGGCTGCCGGCAGAAAGCGATATACAAAAAATTAAAGCCGGTCTAAACGAGCCCTTTGGCCTGTTCCCATTCCTGCTGCTGCATACCGGGCTGCGTCGGGGCGAAGCACTGGCCCTACGCCACGAGGATATCGACCGGGAGGCGGGTTTGATTCATGTTTCCCGAGCGGTGTACTTTGACACCAACACCCCGCTTATCAAGGAAACCAAAACCACCGCCGGTATCCGGTCGGTGCCGCTGCTCTCCCCTTTGGCTGCGGCCCTCCCCGAACGCAAAGCCGGGTATATTTTCGCCTCGGATACGGGTGGGCTGCTTACGCAAACCATGTTCCGCCGCCGCTGGGATGCTTATGTAAAGGCAACCGGCCTTACCTCAACACCCCATCAGCTGCGGCACCTGTACGCCACCATGCTGGCTGAGGCAGGTGTGGACGAGTGGGAAACAAAAGAGATTCTCGGCCACGCCAGCATCTCCACCACCCGTAATATTTACACCCATTTGCGAGAAGCTCGGTTGGCCAATGCCGCTCAGAAAATCGACAGCTATTTTGGACAGGTATAGGCGGTAACGCTGTAAAAATGTCAAATCTGTGTCGGCTTTCAACGGAGCCCCGCTATTTAGTCTTGTTTATCCGCTTCACACGCAAGAGGTCAGCGGTTCGAGCCCGTTTGTCTCCACTCCGCAAAAGCACGTTAAACGATGGTTTAGCGTGCTTTTTTTGTACAAACAAAGCGGATGGGCGGGAAAGCCCGGCTTCTTCCATCGATTAGACGAGTTTCCCAAAGGGACGGCCCCTATTTTCTTGCCTTTGGAGCATTCCCCTATTTCCACTCTCCCCAAATTGTGGCATAATTAAAAAATAGCGAGGGGAAAAGGAGCGAACGGCGATAACGCTCTCTTTTCGTCCCCCACCCGTTCCCCATCCCAAGGCACACGCTTTGTCCAAAGGAGGCTTGCCATGAACGCCTTGTCCGCTACCCTGAAACGGCTACTGGCCCGCACCGGGGATTTCCGCATCCGGCTGTTTAACATTTTGGCGCTGGCCGGTACTCTTCTCAGCCTGGTCATGGCTCTGCTCAGCGCCGCCACCGGCGTGTGGTTCAATGTATTCCTCAACCTGCTGGTGGCCGCCCTGTCCGCCGGGCTGCTGTGCTACTCCTACCGCACCGGCAAATACCGGCGCTGCTATCTGGTCACCATCGCCGTCATTTTTTTCGGCGCCTTTCCGGCCCTGTTTTTTACCGGCGGCGGGTACTACAGCGGAATGCCGGTGTTTTTTGTGTTTGCCGTGGTCTTTACCATGCTGATGCTGGAGGGGACTCTGGCCCGGGCGATTGCCGCCTGCGAGGTAGGGCTTTATGCCCTGCTGTGCTACCTGGCCTACCGCTATCCCCATTGGGTTACGCCCTTTGCCTCCGAAACCGAGGCCATTACCGACCTAATCTTTGCCCTGATTGCAGTCAGCGCCGTTTGCGGGTTCGTCCTCCACTTCCACCTAAAGGAGTACGAATGGCAAAAGCAGCTTCTGGCCGACCAAAACGACCGCCTGCGCCGCTACGACGAAGCCAAATCCACGTTTTTGACCACCGTAGCCCATGAAATCAAAAACCCCTTAAGCTCCATTTCCATCCATGCCCGGGACACCTTTGAGCTGCTGGAGGAGGAGCCCCAGGACAAGCCGCAAATGCACGAAAACCTGGAGATTATCCAGCAGGCCGTCCAGCGCATCGACCGGATTTTGCTGGACCTGATGGATACCGTTTCCATTGAGCAGGGACGGCTGGCCCTTTCCCTGGCCCCGGTCTCCCTGGCCGGGCTTTTGGACGAGGCCGCCCGAGACTATGCCCGGCAGGGCTATCGCAACGGCAACACCCTGCGCTTGGACGTGCCCGAGCCCTTGCCGTCCCTACAGGCCGACGGCCCCCGGTTGTTTCAGGTGCTTTGCAACCTGTTAGCCAATGCCGAGCGCTACACCAAAAAAGGGCAGCTAACCCTTTCCCTTCGCCGGGAGGGCGCCGAGCAGGTGGTCTGCGTGGCCGATACCGGCACGGGGATGTCGGAAAAAATGCAGCAAAACGCCTTTAAGGGCTATGTTTCTGCCAGCGAAGATTATTGGCGGCATGGCATTGGCCTGTACGTTTGCCACCAAATCGTCACGGCCCACGGCGGGCGCATTTGGCTGCAAAGCGCCCCGGGAGCCGGCACCCGTGTATACTTTGCCTTACCCGAAAAGGAGGACTGACCTGTGGAACCCCATCCCTACATTTTGATGGTTGAGGACGAAGAGCAGGTGGCTGCCGCCAATGCCCGGCTGCTGCGCCGCCGGGGCTATGAGGTGGAGACTGCCGCGACCCTGGCCCACGCCCGGGAGCAGCTTTCTGCCCGCACCCCCGACCTGCTGGTACTGGACATTATGCTCCCCGACGGCAGCGGCATGGAGCTTTGCCATTGCTTCCGCCAGACCAGTGACCGGCCCGTGCTGTTTTTAACGGGAAAAACCGAAGTAAAGGATAAGGTGGAGGCTTTGGGGCTGGGGGGCGATTATTACCTAACCAAGCCCTATAGCTTCGACGAGTTTTTGGCCGTGATTGCCCGGCTCCTGGAACGGGACCGGGCCCAGCGCCAGCGCCAGACCGCCCCCCGGGTGCTTCGCTGCGGCCCCCTACAGCTGGAGCCCGAGGCCGGCCGGGTCACTGTGGCCGGGGAGGAGGTAGAGCTGACCGCCACGGAATTCTCCCTTTTGCGGCTGCTCCTCCAAAACGAAGGGCAGGTGCTTTCGCCCCACCTGCTGTACGAAAGCCTGTGGGGGGTCAGTTCCCTCAACGATTCCCGTACCATTCGCAAGCACATTTTCCACCTGCGGGCCAAGCTTTCCGCCGGGGAGCCTGCCGGGTTCGATATCGTTTCGGTCTACGGCAAGGGCTATGTGCTTACCCGGGACGTTTAGCATTGCCCCCTTCCCCGGTTTCCCCGGCTTCGCCGTCCCGGTTTTGATTGTTACCTTTTGGGAACGATTCCGTTTCCCCCTCGGATTTTTGCTAAAATAGAATCAGGCAGAAAGCCCCCCGCCCCGACCGGCTGTCTGTCGGGGTTTTTTAAGCGCTCCCATCTTTTTGCGGACGACCAAAGGAGGTAACCATGAAGCATACCCATCCATTCCGGACTGTCCGGCGGCCCCGCGCCGCCCTCTTGGCCCTGATTTTGGGGGTCTCGCTGCTGCCCTCGGTTCCGGCGGCAGCCGATTCTGGCCCTTATGCCGCCAACTATGCATTTTCCACCGTAAAGCAAAACAGCTGGCGGGATACCACCCAAACCGCCAACCAACTGGGACTGGTGGTGCAGCCCGTTTACCCCAACACCCGGGGTGACAAGGCCTATTGGCAAGACCTGGAAATGGTCGCCAGCCAAAACGCCGACGGCAGTCCCGATGCCGCCCTGCTGGCCCTCAGCCAAACCTCCGAGGTGCAGGACGCCCGGTTCCTCTACGATGTGCGGGCCGTGGCCACCGGCTACAACACGCTGGAAGGCTATTTGCCCGGCGGCACCTCCCACCGGTGGAGCGACCCGGTTTTGGAAAATCCCGCCTATAACCAACCCAAGCTGGTGGGCCCTCACGGCTGGAGCACCGGGCGGCAGGAGCGCAGCTTTGCCACCGGCGTTTCCATCCCCAACCTGGGGCTAAAGTACGAGCTGATTTATCAAAACGTCTCCGGCTTTGGCGATACCAACAAAAGCACCATTATGGGCTGGTTTACCCAAAACGACCCCTTCCTCAGCTACCGTTCCACCGCCTATTCCGAGGAATTTTTGGTAAACCTGGGGCTGGACTACTTTTTAACTGCCAACACCAGCCAGGTCAGCGGCACCATCCCCCTGCTGAACAAGTCCTACAAGGACATTGGGGGCAGCCGGGCCCACGACGACAACGGCAACCCCATCCGCTCCCGGGTGCGGGTCATTCGGCGGGACCTAAACGCCAACACCGGCATCACCCTGTTTTGCTATTGGCAAAACAACATCCCCGGTGGCCCCGAACGGGACGCCGGCGCCCGGGTAACCCTGCTGGACTGCTTTTTATCCCGGCGGCTGTTTGCCCCCGACCTGGCGCTCTACACCCCCGACGGTGACCGGCTGACGGAGCGGCAGGCTGTAGACCTGTATAACTCTCTGGCTCCCGCCGTTTCCATCACCCCTGGCAAGGGCGGCAGCGTGGACTACGGCGTGGAGGGGCGGCTGTATGTAGGCTCCTCCCTGGATTTTGCCTTCCCGCAAAACGACCTGTATCAGCCCCAGACCATTGCCATCACCAACACCAACGGCGTAGGCAAGCAGGCGACGATCCCCAACGCCGACGGCACCTATACGCTGGAGGCCCTGCCTCCCAACCTGAGCGCCCTGATGGAAAACGACACCTCCCGCATTCATGTGGTGATGCAGCGGGCACAGACCTTTGTTTTGGACGAGGCCCTGGCCCAGGCCCTGGCCCAAAGCAGCCAGCCCGCCGCCTACACCACCCGGGAGGCCCGGGGCTACGACAAAACGGCCAACCAGATGACCTTTGAGGAGAGCACTGCCACCTTGGGCACGCCCGACGAGCAGGGAAAATGCACCGTCACCAACCTGCGTTCCTCTGTCAACTTTGGTCTGGGCGAAAACCAGCTCATCGAATTTGAGGGCCAGGTGTATAGCGGCAGCGCCGACATCCCCTTCTCTCCGGAGCAGATTTTAAATCAGAGGGAATTCCGCTTCCGGCTGTTTTCTGCCGACGGCACCTTGACCGTAGGCCCTCAAACCGGGGACGCCGTTACCGGCGAGCCTTCGGTTTCCACCTTTGCCGTCACCTTCCCCGCCGCCAGCGCTGACCGCAGCGTGGTCTTTTTTGACGAGGCCGGGGCCCAAATCGATACCCCCGACGGGATCACCCCCCGCTGGGAGGGCGACACCCTGCAGCTTTCTCAGGATGGCTCCGCCGCCGGCGGCACCCACCGGTTCCGGGTCCGGGCCGACAGCCTTTATTCCAATCTGGCCGCCTTTACCATCGGGCAGGGCCAGCCGCCCCAGGGCCTGCGGGAGGTCACCCTCACCGCCTATGCCAGTGAGGATATCGGCCTGTACACCTACACGTTGGTTGACCTGCCTATTCCCGCCGGGGGCGTTTGCGGCGCCCCGCAAGAGCTGATCAGCGAAGAAGCCGGCACGTTCTACCTGTACCGGCTGGAAAACGGGGCCTACACCCTGTCCGGCGGCGCCCGCTGGTACCTCCCCGCCGTTCAGAAAAAATTGGGGATCACCAGCCTGCCCAGCGAAAAAATCGCCCTGCTTAAGATTCCTGTTACCGGCTGCCGGGACTATAACGACTATGACCTCACGGTATATATTCAGGTTTTGGAAGGCTCGGAAGCCACCCATCCGGCGGCTGTCAATCTGATGCAGGCCCATAGCCAAAACGCCGAAAACATCACCCACTCCACCCGGCGGGGCACGGCTTCCTACGATGCTGCGACCCAAACCCTTACCCTGGACAACGCCGTAATCTTCCCGCCCCGAAATTATGACTTGAATGCCTATGGGGCCATTCGCAGCACCGGGAACCTGACCCTCCGTCTGGTGGGCAACAACTCCATCGACCAGAGTGCTACGGCGATCACCGCCCAGGGGGAGGCAAGCACCAGAGCCTATGGCGTTGCCCTGCAAAACCAAAACGACAGCACCATCACCCTCACCGGGCCGGGCAAGCTAACGATTTTTACCGCCAACAACTCTTACGCTCTGGGCAGTGCCTCCTCCCTGGGGAACCTTTGCTACCAGAGCGGCACTCTGATTTTGGACAATTCCAATATCCTGCTCTCCCTGAAGGGCTTTTCGGTGGCGGATGACGCTGCTCCCTATTGGTGGCGCACCAGCCCCACCGGCGACTACACCGAGGGGAACTTTGCGATCCCCACCGACGACCAATTTACCTATTTTGAAATCACCGACGTAGACCCCTACCCCGCCGACGCCCCCCGGTACACCATTACCTTTCTGCTGCGCAACGGGGCCAGCATCGACGGCCAAACCGGCAGCTATACCATGACCACTGGGAAAAACGGGCGGCTGGCCAGCGTGCCCACCCCCCAGCGCCCCGGGTTCATCTTCGACTGCTGGTATCGGGGCAATGCCATGATGAATAAGGTCACTACCGATACCGTGTTCACGGCCGATACCATCGTGAAGGGGAACTGGTGGTTCGACACCACCCCGGGAGCACCCCTGGGCATCGAGACCCAGGCCCTGCCTTACGAATTGAACCCCGGCACCGTCACCACCACCCCGACGACCGCTCAGGCCGGGGAGGAAGTGACCGTTCAGGTCACCCCCAACGAGGGCTGGGTGCTGGATACCCTGACGGTGCGATACAAGTATCAGGACAACTATCAGAACTACCCCATCCAAAACAACCGGTTCACCATGCCCAACAGCACCGTGGTGGTCACCGGCACCTTTAAAGAGGACACCACACCCCGGTATGCCGAGGAACCTGCGATCGTCACCGGGCTGGTGTTTAACGGCCAGACCCAAACCGGCGTATTGCCGGGAGTAGGCTATACCCTCACAGGGAACACCGCTACCGACGCCGGTACCCATACTGCCACGGCCACGCTGGTAGGCCGCTACGTTTGGGCCGGCGGCAGCACCGGCGCCCGTACTTTCGACTGGGAGATTGCCCCTCTGCCCCAAGAGCCCCCGGCCGGGCTGGGCATTGTAGCCCCCACGGCGGCCGATAGCAGCGACGGGCAAATTACCGGCACCACCTACGACATGGAGTGGGCCGCCGATCCCAACGGCCCCTATACCGCCTGCGAAGGCACCACGGTGCCCGATTTGGCCCCCGGCCGTTACTACGTCCGGTTCCAGGCCAGCACCAACTATGCCGCCAGCCCGGCGGTACAGCTGGAAATTCCCGCCTTCGACCAGACCGTGACCGGCATTGCCCTGTCCCCGGTGGATACCACCGTGGCCCTTTCTGCGATAGAAACCTACGATGTGGCCCCGGAAGTCACAGCTACTGGTACCACTACCGGCAATGCCGATCCCGGTACTCTGACCGTAAGTCTGGGCGGCACATCGCCCGAGGCGTTTGTCCTCAGCACCGAGACTCTCACCGCCCTCACCGATTCCGGCAGCACCCAAAGCTTTACGGTGTACCCGGCGGCCGACCTGCCGATAGGCACCTACGAGGCTACCGTCACCGTTGCCGACGAGGACGGGGCGCTGCTTGCCCAAAGCTTTGCCCTTACCTTTACTGTAACGGAAAAAACCAACCTGCTGGAGCGCATTGCCGTCACCGCCGAGCCCTACCAAACCGCCTATCACCCCGGGGATTCCTTCGACCCCACCGGCATGGAGGTCACGGCCACTTACAACGACGACACCCAGCGGGTCTTGCCCCTGCACAAGCTGACCATGACCCCGGATCCCCTGTCGCTGGACGATACGGAGGTCACCATCGTCTATGCCGAAAAGGGCACGACCCAAAGCACCACCCAGGCCATTACCGTTACCGAGGCCCCGGTGCTCACCGGGATTTCCATAACCCAACCGCCCGCCAAAACCGATTATCGGGCAGGGCAGGTCTTTGACCCCAAGGGGATGGAGGTCACCGCCACCTACAGCGACCAGACCAGCGCCCCGGTCACCGGCTACGCCTATACCCCGGCAGGCGCCCTGACGGAACAGGATACCCGGATTGAAATTTCCTACACCGAAAACGGCCAAACCTTTACCGACACGGTGGCGATTACCGTCACCCAGCCGTCGGAGCCGGGGGACGGCGGTGGCGGCAGCATTCCTACCTACGCCATCACGCTAACCCCCGCCGAACACGGGACCATCACCGCCAGCCGGAAGCAAAGCCCGGCGGGGTCGGTCATCACTTTGACCATTCAGCCCCACAAGGGCTACCAGCTGGACGGTTTGACCGTTTTGGACAGTGCCGGACGTTCTGTGCCCCTGACCGAGGCCGCAGCTAACCGCTTCACCTTCCCCATGCCCAACCGGCCGGTCACCGTTAGCGGCAGCTTTGTTCCCCAGCCCCCGGCTCAGCCGGAACCCGGCGAAACCGAAACCCCGCCGGAAGCCCTGCCCTTTGCCGACGTCCCCGCCGGTAGCTACTATTATGAGGCTCTTCGGTGGGCCCTGGAGCAAAACATCGCCGCCGGGATAGCGCCCCAGGCCTTTGGCCCCGACCAGCCCTGCACCCGGGCCCAGGCCGTTACCTTCCTGTGGCGGGCGGCCGGTTCCCCGGCCCCGCAAACCCGGGAGCTGCCCTTTACCGACGTTCCCGCCGGCAGCTACTACCGGTCGGCGGTACTGTGGGCTACCGAACAAGGCATTTTGTCCGGCACCTCTGCTACCACGTTTAGCCCGGAGGCGCCCTGTACCCGGGGCCAGATCGTCAGCCTGCTGTGGCGGTGGAAAAACAGCCCGGCCACCGAAAAAGCCGCCGGCTTTGCCGATGTGGAGCCTCAGGCCTACTATGCCGCCGCCATCCACTGGGCGGCCGCACAGGGGATTGCCGCCGGAACAGGCGATAGCCGGTTTACCCCCCACGCCCCCTGCACCCGGGCGGAGATTGTGACCTTCCTGTACCGCTGCGTCATGCCGGCAGCGGCACCCACCGTGTAAATTATTGCAAAGCCCCCTCCGGGAAGGGGCTCCCTTTCCCAAGGGCCCTTTTAACCAAAACGGAGCCCTCCGGTTCCTGATTCCGTATCCAAGCCAAAAGACCGCTTCTCCCTTTGAGAGAAACGGTCTTTTGCTTTTCGTTTGTCTTATCCTGTTAAGCCTACCGCAGCACCGAAAGCAGCCGGCCTCCACAGGTTTCTTCCTTTTGCCGCCCTCTCCGAACTGGTCAGCGCAGCGCTTTGACCGGACACGCCCGGGTGCACGCCCCGCACAAAATACACTCCGTCCCGTTTTTCCGCTTCCGGCTTTCCCGGTTCACCTCCACATCCATGGGGCAGACCCGCAGGCACTTGCCGCAGTGGACGCAGCGGCCTTCGTCGCAATGGATTCGCACCAACGAAAAATAGCTGGCGGGCTTTAAAAACACCGTTACCGGACACAAGTATTTGCAAAACGCCCGGTTATCCCGCAGGGCAAAGGCCAGCCCAATCCCCAGCCCGTAGTACAGGGCGTTCCCCGCCAAAAACAGACGAAACATAGCGGTTTCCTGTCCGGCCCGGGGGAGGCGCAGCACTCCCAGCGCCAATGCCAAAGACAGGGCAAACATCCCATACCGTAGCACCCCAAGCCCCTTTTTCCGGGGTTTTTGGGGCTGCCGGTAAGGCAAAAAATCCAGCACCATGGCTGTCCAGCAGGCATAGCCGCACCAGCCCCGGCCAAACAGCAGCGGGCCAACTATTTTGGCCACAGCATAGTGGATGGTAGCCGCCTCGAACACCCCCGAAAACAGGTAGTACCAAAACCCCTCCATCTGCATATTTTCCCGGGAGATAAGCCCCAAATATACCAGCATATAGCCGCCTATCGCCAGCTGGACAAAGTGCCGGGCCCAGGGCCTCCCTGCGGCAAACAACGCCGTTCCCACCGCCAAACAGCCGCCGATGTAGCTGAAATTAAAAAGATAGAATCCATTCTCCCGGGTCTGCCACAGTAGCACCGCTACCGCTTCGAACACCAAAAACAGCAGCACCGGCAGCCAATTCTTTTTTGGCTTCATCCTTTGCCCCCCTTTTTGGCTCCAGTGTACACCGTTTTTATAAATTTTACAGCGTTACCCTGTAAAGAATAGGTAAAAGAGCAAAGGCCGGCCCGTTTTACAGGCCTTGTCCCAGCCGGAACGCCTCCGCCAGCGCCGGATGCCCCGCCAAATCCTCGGGCTCCCGCACGCTCCGCACCAGCACCCGCCCGGCGTCCTTTAATCCAAAATAGCGCAAAATCATATCGTATTGCAGGAGGATGGGGTCAAACAGCTCCGGCAGGCTGGCCCCGCCCACCAGCACCAACGCCAGCTTTTGAAGGGAAAACCCGTCCCGCCTTGGGGTATGGAGCCGGTCCACTGCCGCTTTCATCTGGGCGCTTATCCCATAAAAGTATACCGGCGAAGCAATCACCAGGGTTTCGGCCTCCTCCAGCCCGGCATACAAGGCTTCCATGTCGTCTTGCCGGAAGCAGCGGTGCCCCGGCCGGGTCTGGCAGGTATTGCAGCCCACACAGGGAGCAATTTGCCGTTGGGCAAGGGGGACAAGCTCCACCGTATGCCGCTCCGCCGCCCCCCGGGCCACCGCCTCCGCCAGTTGGGCCGTGCTCCCCTTTGGCCGGGGACTGCCCATCCAAATCACAATCTCTGCCATAGCTTCCTCCTTTTTCCGCACTCCTACCGGCCTGCCAGCCGCACCAGGCCGATGGCCAGCAGGTGCAGCGGGTAGTATCCGTAAAACAGCCACCGGGCCGCCCGGCCGCCCCGGCCCCGCTGCCCGTTATACCGGGCCAACAGGGGCGCTGCCCAAAACACCCCCAGCTGAAGCAGCCCATACACCACGTCCATAGCCAGGCAATACACCAAAACGTACAAGCCCACGTACAGCAGGCACCACAAAACCTGCTGCCGGGGCTTGCCCCGGTTGGTGCCCAGGGCCAAAATGCACAGGGAGGCAATGCAACTCCAATCTGCCGGCAGGGCCGCCAGACAAATCAGCACCGTCAAAATCGCCTTGGCCGCCCCGCTAAACCGGTCATCGTAGGCAATCCGCAGCATCACCAGCCCCCAGGCCAGCGACCACATCACGCTGGTCTGGTTCAGCAGCCCGCCCCCAGAAAAAGGCAGCAGATACGCCCAGTCCCCCGGGGGCATCGAGGTCAGCCGGTAGGGGACATGGGACAGCAGGGCAAACAAAAACAGCCGGGCCGTGTATTTTCGCACATCATGGGTGCGGAAAAAGCCCTCGGCAATAAAATAGCACATAATGGGACAGGTCAGCCGCCCCAGCAGATGCAGCAGCAGCGGGGCAAGGCCCCGGGCATAACCGGGAAACAGCCACCAAGCCACATGGTCGGCCGTCATAGCCGCAATGGCAATGCCTTTCAGCGCATTGGCGCTCAGCCCTCGGGTTTGCTCTCCCATCGTTGTCCTTCCTTTCTGCTTTGATAACCGCTTCCTCGGCCTGCCCCGGCTTCGGTTCTCCGGTCTCGCCCGCCGGGCCCCTTCCCCCGGCAGTCCCCCCGGCCTGTCGGAACGGAAGATTCCCACATGTTTTCCGGCTTTCGGCCCCTTTAACAAGAAAAGACCCAAGGTCGCTTTTTGAACAACCTGGGTCTTTGTAAAGCAGGTGATGGGAATCGAACCCACAACCTCAGCTTGGGAAGCTGATGTTTTACCACTAAACTACACCTGCATACCTGCGGATGACAGGACTTGAACCTGCACTCCCGAAAGAACTGGATTCTAAGTCCAGCGCGTCTGCCATTCCGCCACATCCGCATAACGGAACGAACCAGGAGGGACTCGAACCCCCGACCCACGGCTTAGAAGGCCGTTGCTCTATCCAGCTGAGCTACTGATCCACAACGGAATCATTATAACCCGTTTTTCCGTATCCGTCAAGCCCTTTCCAACATTTTACCGCTCCCGGAACCATCTTCACCCCAAGGGCACGCCGGGGCTACCGGGCACATACTGCCATACTGTCCCCCGGGGCGGCTGCCCTGCTTCCAGCTCCAGCGTGGCAAAGGTGGGCCCGGCGCTGCTGCGGGGTGCGCTTAAGCTCCCCGGATTTAAAAACAAAATGCCCCCCAGCTCTGTCTGCACCGGGGCGTGGGTATGCCCAAACAACGCCACCTCGGCCCCGGCGGCCTCTGCCGCATACCCCAGCCAATCCAGCCCGGTATACACCCGTTGCCGGTTGCCGTGGGCCATAAATAAGGTATGCCCCTCCTGCGTGACCACCTGTTCCAGCGGGGCCCTCCCGGCCAAATCGTTGTTCCCCCGCACAACGTACAGGGGCAATTCCGGGGCCAGCCTTTGCAGCGCTTCCCCGTCCCGGTCAAAGTCCCCCAAATGCACCAGCCCCTGAATGCGGGGCCGCCAGTGTTCCAGAACGGTTTGCGCCCGCTCCAACCGGCCATGGGTATCGC
>CAKTER010000001.1 GCA_934552695.1 uncultured Eubacteriales bacterium | reverse complement strand
CCTGATGGCTACCATCCTGTGCCCCAACACCCGTCCCCAGATTGGTACCGTGCGTCCCGGCGTATTCAAGAAGGCCGAGCTGGACAACAGCAAGACCGGTGAAATCGTACACGAGGACGTTCGCTTCGACCCCGCTAACATCCGCACCAAGGTTGTAGAGCGCATCGTCGAAGGCGGCGCCGAGCTGGTGAACCTGGAAGAGGCCGAAATCATCGTTTCCGGCGGCCGTGGCGTAGGCGGCCCCGAAGGCTTCGAGCCCATCAAGGCCCTGGCCGATGCTCTGGGCGGCGTTGTTGGCGCTTCCCGTGCTGCTGTTGATGCCGGCTGGATCGCTCACGCCCATCAGGTAGGCCAGACCGGTAAGACCGTTGGCCCCAAGCTGTACATCGCCTGCGGTATCTCCGGCGCTATCCAGCACATCGCTGGTATGAGCTCTTCCGATACCATCGTGGCTATCAACAAGGATGCCGACGCTCCTATCTTCGCCGTAGCCGACTATGGCGTTGTGGGCAACCTGTTTGATGTTGTTCCCGCTCTGACCGAAGAAGTTAAGAAGCTGAAGGCCTGAGTTTAAATCAAGGCTCCAATCCAGGCCGGCGAATTTTCGTCGGCTTGGCTTTTCAATAAGAGCGTTAATTAAAAATCAAACGATTCTTAAGGGAGGAAGTATTATGGCATTTGCAACCATCGAAAAAAACGGTAATGTTGCTATCATCAAGCTGAATCGTCCCGAGGTTCTGAATGCTCTGTCCAGCGAACTGCTGTCCGATCTGAACACCGTCATAGATCAGGCTATCGCCGACGATGAGGTTCGCGCCGTTATTATCACGGGTGAAGGCAAGGCCTTTGCTGCCGGCGCCGACATCAAATACATGGCCACTCTGCCCGTTACCGATTCCAAGGCCTATGTCAAGCAGGGCCTGAACCTGTATCGGAAGATCGAGCTGATGCCCAAGCCCGTCATTGCCGCTGTAAACGGCTTCGCTCTGGGCGGCGGCTGCGAGATGTGCATGGCTTGCGACATCCGGATTGCCTCCACCAAGGCTGTATTCGGTCAGCCCGAAGTTGGTCTGGGTATCATCCCCGGCTATGCCGGTTCCCAGCGTTTGACCCGTTTGGTCGGCCGCGGCTATGCCAAAGAGCTGATTCTGGTGGGCAACAACATCAAGGCCGACGAAGCCTATCGGATTGGCCTGGTCAACAAACTGGTCGAGCCCGAAGAGCTGATGGATACCGCTCTGAAGATGGCGGGCAAGATTGCCAAGAACGCCCCCATTGCCGTGGCTGCCGGTAAGGAAGCCATCAACCGCGGCGCCGATGTGGACATGGATACCGGTATGGCAATCGAAGAGGCTCTGTCCATGGTGTGCTTCGCTTCTGCCGACCGCACCGAAGGCATGATGGCCTTTGTTGAAAAGCGCCCCGCTAACTTCCAGGGCAAGTAATTAAATATCCGACGGCAGCTCGGTCGTCCTGCCGGGCTGAAGTTTGCGTAAGGTTACACAAAAGGCGCACACGGGTTTCCACAAAAGGGGCTGTGTGTGCCTTTTTTGGTCTTGCCTGCGGGCTGGCCTATAGACATCTGGACGGGCAGACAGTAACGTATGCGAAAAGGCTGTACCACGAAAAGAAAAGGAGGATTTATTATGGCTAACAAAGTAGTTTCGATTGAACAAGCTCTTAGTATGATCCCCGATGGCGCTGTGATCGCCAACGCCGGTTTTGGCTTAGCCGGTGTAGCCGAAGAAATGCTGGTTAAACTGGAAGAAAGCTTTGTAGAAACCGGTCATCCCCGGGACATGACCCTGTACTTTGCCGCCGGCCAGGGCAACTGGGGTGGCAAGGGTAACGACCACTTCGCTCACGAAGGTATGCTGAAGCGGGTCGTTGGCGGCCACTATGGCACCTGCATCGCTCTGGGCGAGCTGATTGCCAACAACGGGCTGGAAGCCTACAACCTGCCCCAGGGCGCCATTGCCCACATGTTCCGTTCCTGCGTTATCGGCGAGCCCGGCCACATCACCAAGGTCGGTCTGAAAACCTACATCGACCCCCGTGTAGAAGGCGGTAAGATGAACAGCAAGACCACCGAGGACATCGTCGAGGTCATCGACCTGAAGAGCCAGGAGTACATGTTCTATCCCACTCCCAAGCTGACCATCGGTCTGCTGCGGGCCACCTGCGCCGATACCGACGGCAACCTGTCCATCGAAGAAGAAATCCTGCCCATGGACCTGCGTCTGGTCGCCATGGCTGTGAAGGCTTGCGGCGGTAAGGTCATTGCTCAGGTTAAAACGATTGTTCCTGCTGGCAGCCTGATGACCGACAGGGTACATATCCCCGGCATCTTCGTGGACGCCGTGTTCCAGACCTCCGATCCCATGAAGTATCACACCCAGACCATGACCACCTTCTACGATCAGACCATGTCCGGTCACGCCTTCGTTACCGTCGAGGGTCTGAAGCCCACCAAGCTGGACGCCAAGAAGGTTATTGCCCGTCGTTCTGCCATGGAATTGGTTCCCAATGCCATCGTAAACCTGGGCATCGGTACTCCCGAATTTGTCGCTAACGTTGCCGCCGAGGAAGGTTGCGGCGATGATGTTATCCTGACGGCCGAGTCCGGCGTTGTCGGCGGTATCCCTCAGGGTGGCGGCGACTTCGGCGCCTCCAAGAACGCAGCCGGTGTTGTGGATCAGGTCACCCAGTTCGACTTCTACGATGGCAACGGTCTGGATGTTACCTATCTGGGTCTGGCTCAGACCAACCAGAAGGGCGACGTTAACGTTTCCAAGTTCGGCCCCAAGATTGCCGGTTGCGGCGGCTTCATCAACATCTCTCAGAACACCAAAAACCTGGTGTACTGCGGTACCTTCACCGCCGGCGGCCTGAAGGAAACCTTCGGCGACGGCAAGATGACCATCGTTCAGGAAGGTAAGAGCAAGAAGTTCATTAAGGAAGTGGAGCAGGTCACCTTCAGCGGCGAGTATGGCGTAGAAGCCGGTCAGAACGTTCTGTACGTGACCGAGCGTGCCGTATTTAAGCTGACCGACAAGGGTGTAACCCTGATCGAGATTGCTCCCGGCGTTGACCTGGAGAAGGACGTTCTGGGCCAGATGGACTTCCGTCCCGCCATTGCCGACGACCTGAAGCTGATGGACGAGCGGCTGTTCCGGGAAGAGAACTTCGGTCTGAAAGAGATTCTGGCTGCCAAAAAGTAAGCCGTTCTCGTAAAGCTCTGTCACAGCGAGCGGTTCGCCGTTCTCCCTGTGATTGTTGTACCCCTTTGCAGCAATTGACGTAAAAGCTCCGGGGCAGGGTTGCCCTGTCCCGGATTTTTCATCACAGAATACTATGGAGGTGCTCTTATGTACGCAGAATTGTTCCAGGATGCCATTGGCAAAGTAAGCCCCATCGAGCCCTACTATGTAAGCGCCGAAGCCATTAAGCGCTTCGCCGAATCCTTTGGCGATCCCGACCCCATCTATACCGATGAGGAATACGCCAAAACCACCCCCTATGGTCAGATCATCGCTCCTCCTACCTATGCGTTCTCTCTGACCTTCCTTTCCAGCCTGCCCATGTCTCCCGGCGTAAAGCTGCCCCCCTACGGCCTGATTCATGGCAACCAGGACTTTGAATATCACAAGCCCATCGTTGCCAACAAGACCTATCAGTGCCAGACCCGTTTGGCCGACGTAAAGGAAAAGACCGGTAAGAACGGCGCCATGGTCTTCCTGACCAACGAGTTCTATGTTTACGACGAGAACATGGAGCTGTGCCTGAAGATGACCAGCAACGTGGTTTGCCGCGGTTCTCTGTTCGATAACTTCGATCCCCGGCTGACCCCCGAAGAAGAAGCTGCTCAGTTCACCGCCGAGAAGCCCGCTCCCAAGGCTCCCGTAGGCCTGGTCGATATCCACACCGTAAAGGAAGGCGACGTGCTGCCCGACATCACCCTGCCCGCCTTCGACCGTGTGGAGATTGCCAAGTATGCCGGTGGCTGCGGCGACTTTAACCGCATCCACATCGACGACGAGTCCGCTCAGGCTCTGAAGTTCCCCAAGGCCATTGCCCACGGCATGATGACCGTAGCCCTGGAAACCAAGGTTCTGAAGCAGTGGTTCGGCGGCGAAACCCAGGCCCATGTGGTCGGCATGAGCATCAAGTTCACCAGCCCCGCTGTGGTTGGCATCGTTCCTACCTTCAAGGCTACCGTAAAGTCTGTCGAGGGTGACCTGGTCACTCTGGCCATCTCCGTAGATGGTCCTCAGGCTCCCATCATCACCGGTACCGTTACTTTGAAGGCTCTGTAATTCTGATACGAACTCAAAGCTGGGGCGTATGGAGAAATCCATACGCCCTTTTTTCTCGCTCTTTTGCGACCAAGGGAAAAGAGAAAAGCGCCTGCCGCAGCAGACGCTCTTCCCTTTGCTTTGAGAGATATTTGAGAGAACTATCCAGGAGACTTGTTGGCAACCAGCTTCCCCCGGCCCGGGGCATTCCCGCCGGTTTCCCGGCCTTTCCGCCGGAATGCCCGATGCCTTGGGGTGTAAAAATCATCGGTTTGGTAAAATCAATCCGGCTTCGGCCCTTGGCTTCCGCCGTGGCAGGCGCCGTTCATGGCGCAGCCGCCGCAGCTTCCGCCGCAGGACGAGCAACCGGTTTTCTTTTTGTGGAACAGGTGAATCAAAATGCTCACCACAATTCCCGCCAAAATCAGGCAAATCACAATATTCCCTACATTTTCAGACAACCAGGCAAGCACTTCGCTCACTCCTTTCTACATGGAAAGCACTACTTTTTTAGGGGGCGCTCCGCTTATTCCGCAGCCCGGGCGCCGTCCTTTTTCGCAATCTTTTCCTTCTTATCAGCCGGATTGGGGCGCACCAGCATATATACCAAGAAGACTACGCCCGCAATGGCTACGATGGTACCCGCAATGTTGCCCTGGCCGGTGAACAGCATGCCCAGCTGATACACAATCAGCGCAATCAGATAAGCAAAGCCGCACTGATAGCCAATGGCAAACCAGGTCCAACGGGCACTGTTCATTTCCCGACGGATGGCGCCGATGGCCGCAAAGCAGGGAGCGCACAGCAGGTTGAAGATTAAGAAGGAATAGGCCGCCAGCGGGGTAAAGGCCGCCCGCATATTGGTCCAAATCTGCCAGCCGTTTTCGGCCACTTCCTCGAAGCCGCCAAACAGAACGCCGAAGGTACCCACTACGTTTTCCTTGGCAATCAGCCCGGTAACGGTAGCCACGGCACCCTGCCAGAAGCCCCAGCCCAAAGGACGGAAAATCCAGGCAATGGCATTGCCAATCGCCGCCAGAATGGAATCGTTCATGTCCACCATGCCGAAGGCGCCGTCGGCCCAGCCGAAGCTGCTGGTAAACCACACCAGAATGGTGGCCAGCAGGATGATGGTACCGGCCTTCTTAATGAAGGACCAGCCCCGTTCCCACATAGACCGCAGGACGCCGCTCACCGTGGGCCAGTGGTACGCCGGCAGCTCCATAACAAAGGGAGCCGGGTCGCCGGAGAACCGATGGGTCTTTTTCAGGATAATCCCCGAAATGATGATGGCCGCAATCCCTACAAAGTAGGCGCTGGGGGCCACCCAGGCCGCACCGCCGAACATGGCCCCGGCAATCAGGGCAATGATAGGCAGCTTCGCACCGCAGGGGATAAAGGTCGTGGTCATAATGGTCATCCGGCGGTCACGCTCGTTTTCGATGGTACGGGAAGCCATGATGCCGGGCACGCCGCAGCCGGTACCAACCAGCATGGGGATGAAAGACTTACCGGACAAGCCGAACTTCCGGAAGATACGGTCCATAACGAAAGCGATACGGGCCATATACCCGCAGGATTCCAGGAAGGCCAGGAAGATGAACAGCACCAGCATCTGAGGGACAAAGCCCAGAACCGCCCCCACACCGGCTACAATACCATCCAAAATCAGGCCCTGTAGCCAGTCGGCGGCGTTGGCCTTTTCCAGCGCCTCGCCTACCAGCACGGGAACGCCGGGCACCCACACCCCATAGTCGGCGGGGTCGGGCTCTTCCATGCCGGCCACTTCCTTATAGTCGGCATAGGTTACCGGCAGCTCTTCGGTCACTTCGCCGTTATCGTCGTAGAACACGGCGGTAGCGGTCAAATCCGTGGCCTCTGCCGGGTCAACCCCCGCCTCGTCGGCTGCTTCCTCAAAGGCTTCGATCATAGCGCCGGGGACTTCGTACTCCTCCGCCGCTTCGGCATAGGCGGCCGAGCCGATACCGAATAGGTGCCAGCCGTCGCCAAACACGCCGTCGTTGGCCCAGTCGGTGGCCCAACCACCCACGGTAGTAACGGACACAAAGTACACCACAAACATAACCGCCGCAAAAATCGGCAACGCCAGGAACCGGTTGGTCACCACCCGGTCAATCTTATCCGAGGTAGACAGCTGGCCGGCGTTTTTCTTTTTGTAGCAGCCCTTTAAAATCGAAGCGATATACACATACCGCTCGTTGGTGATAATGCTCTCGGCATCGTCGTCCAACTCGGTCTCGGCGGCTTCAATGTCCTTTTGAATGTGGGCCATCACGTCTGCCGGGATATGTAGCTGCTCCAAAATCTTGCTGTCGCCTTCAAAAATCTTAATGGCGTACCAGCGCTGCTGCTCCTGGGGCATGGCATGGACGGCAGCCTCTTCGATGTGGGCCAAGGCGTGTTCCACCGGGCCCGCAAAGGTATGCATGGGAATGGTTTTGCCCTTTTTGGCCGCCTGAATGGCCCGTTCCGCCGCCTCGGCCACGCCGGTGCCCTTTAAGGCCGAAATCTCCACCACGGGGCAGCCCAGCTCCCGGCTCAGCTCGTCAATGCGGATGGTATCGCCGTTCTTTTTCACAATGTCCATCATGTTGATGGCCACCACCACGGGAATCCCCAGCTCGGTCAGCTGGGTGGTCAGGTACAGGTTCCGCTCCAGGTTGGTCCCATCGATGATGTTTAAAATAGCGTCGGGGCGCTCCCCAATCAGATAATTCCGGGCCACCACTTCCTCCAGGGTGTAGGGGGACAGGGAATAAATCCCCGGCAGGTCGGTGATGATGACGTCGCTATGGCCCTTTAACCGGCCTTCCTTTTTCTCCACCGTAACCCCGGGCCAGTTCCCCACAAACTGGTTGGAACCGGTCAAGGCGTTAAACAAGGTGGTTTTCCCACAGTTGGGATTGCCCGCCAACGCAATCCGAATCTCGTTACTCATGTTGATCTCCTTTCCCGGAGTTAGTTTTTGCTAACTCCTGCTTCCAAAAAGCGAAGACTTCTCTTACTCAACCAAAATCATTTCTGCGTCCGCCTTCCGCAGCGAAAGCTCGTAGCCCCGCACGGTCACCTCCACCGGATCGCCCAGGGGTGCTACCTTCCGCAGATAAACCTCTACGCCTTTGGTGATTCCCATGTCCATAATCCGGCGTTTTACAGCGCCTTCCCCGGTCAGTTTAATCACCCGAACGGTTTCGCCAACCTTTACATCTCGCAGCGTTTTCATGTCCAGCCTCCTTAAATCATGATCTTTCCGGCCATTTCTTTACTAATCGCTACGCGCGCCTCTTTCACGTTCACGATTAGGTTACCACCCATCGAAGAGACCACGGTTACGGCGCCGCCCACAACAAACCCCAGGTTTTCCAGGTGTCGTTTTACTTCCGGCGTCCCACCGATTCGTTGGATGATATTCTCCTGCCCCAAATCGGCAAAAGTCAGCGGCATCATGGCTCCCCCTCCTTATGTTTTTCTGTTTTATGTTTTTCTGTTAGCTTATCCTAACAACACAACAAAGCGAAAGGTTAGAATCATCTAACCTTTAGGACTGAATTTTATCACCACACCCCTCTCCCTGTCAACCCTTTTTTTGATAATCCTTGCATTTTTCGTTCCGCCGTGTTACGCTTATTTCAATCCCCTCGTTTTTGGTGGGTTTCGCTGGGAGGTGCTGCGATGAAAATTCAAAAATCGGCCGAGGATTATCTGGAAGCCATGCTGGTTTTACAGGAAAAAAACGGGTATATCCGTTCGGTGGATATTGCCGAGCAGCTGAACGTGACCAAGCCCAGCGTTTCCTACGCCACCAAACGCTTGCGGGAAAGCGGGCACATTGCCATGGAGGAGGACGGGCACATTGCCCTGACCCCCGCCGGGATGGAAATTGCCCAGTGCATTTACGAACGCCACCGGCTCCTGACCCAATTTTTGATTCGGCTGGGCGTTTCGGAGGAGGCCGCCCGGGAGGACGCCTGCAAGCTGGAGCATGACATCAGCGAGGAAAGCTTTGACGCCATTTGCCGCCATGCCGGAGTGGCCCGGGTCAAACGGACCAAGGCCGGGGAGCTGCCGCCGCTGGAATAAAACAATACAAAAAAAGGTGAAAGCCCTTGGGCCTTCACCTTTTTGCTTTTTAGCGCTTTACGGTCACCGTCTTGGTTTCCTCGTCCCAGGCAATATCCGCATCGGCCACACCCAAGGCGTTCAAAATCGCCCGCAGGGGCAAAAACGTATAGTCCTGCCGAATCACCGCCTGGGTATCCATGGTCACCGCCTGCCCGTTGACCAGCAGCTCTCGGCTGCCCACGGTAGCCACGATGGTGGTATCCCCCTGCTTTAGGGTCGCCTGCTTTTTCCCGTCATCCCACGAAATATCGCTATCGGCAATCCCCAGGGCATTGGCCAGCGCCCGCAGAGGCAACAGCGCCCGGCCGTTTTCATCGGCAAAGGGGGCCACCGGGATGGCATAGGCCGTCCCATCCAGCTTATAGGCCGCCTGCCCCAGCTGCAAGGTCAGGGTTTGCTTGACCGGAGACTCCGGCCGCACCTCCTGCTTCACCTTTTTGGCGACCGCAATCTCCGCAGTCCCGTCCTTCCGGGTCAGCAGCAGCGGCACATTGCCATAGGCGGTATTTTCGGTGGCGGCAATCCGCAGCCCGCTGAGCACCAGCACTCCGGTACGGGCCGGGGTATCGGCCAAAATCTCAATCCGCAGCACCGATTGGTTGTCGTCCTGAATCTTGACCCGCACACGCTCCTCGTACTTGCCCAGGGCGGTCAGCGTCCCGGCGCCGGTAAACACGCAGCCGTTGCCCAACCGCAGCCGGTATACCTCTCCGGCCAAAATCACATCGCTGTTGTCGTCCCGGATGGTCACGGCGGTCAGCTCGGTCTCGTCAACAAAGCTGGTGCTGCCGTCCACGGAATAGGTCAGCCCGCCGTACTCCATACCCGACTGGGCAAAGGTGTAGGAGGCGGCGCTAACGGTGGAATCCAAGGGGTCGATGGTCACCACGGCCCCACCGGCCTCGGTCAGGCGGCACAGCAGGGGGATGCGGATTTGCTCCTGGGTGGCGTTGGCGGCGTCGGTGTCCACGGTCACGGCCAGCATGGAATCGGTAATTTTCCGATAGGTCACCCCGGTGGAGATTTCACCTGCGGCGCCATAGGTCCACTCCGCCTTTTCCAGGGTCAGCATAAAGGTAAACACCCCCCGGTGATCCTCGCTGGCCCGTAGGCCCAGTACGGGAGCGGTGTCGGCGGTAAACTCGGTCTCTTCCTTTACCGAAGCCAGGTTGCTGATGTAGCTTTCGGTGGCCGCCCACACCGGGCAGGCGGGAAGAACCAGCAAAGCCGCCAGCAGTAAAGCCATTGCTTTTTTCATATCGGTTCCTCCTTTGTTATACAATACTAAGGGACGGGTTTTATACTTCAGCTGGAAACCCCGCTGACAGGAGGCGCAGCGGATACTCCGCAAGCGAGGTTTGTGGGTATTCATTATATCATAAAAACACGGAAAAGGGGAACCTCTTTTCAGAGATTCCCCTGGTGCAGCGACTCAGATGGGGCTCGAACCCACGACCTCCGGCGTGACAGGCCGGCGCTCTAACCAACTGAGCTACTGAGCCACATCACTGGCACCGGAGATAATAGTACCATACCCCATCTCATTTGTCAACAAATTTTTTAAAAAAAGCGGCAGCTTTTTGCCCGCCGCCAAGAGAGTTCGGTTCCTGCTTAAAAATTCATTTCGGGCACGGTTTCGGGAATAATCAGCTTACAGCCGGTGCGGGCCTGCACCTCGGCGGGGGTGATGCCGGGGGCCACTTCCTTCAGCAACAGGCCTTCGGGGGTCACTTCCATCACGGCAATCTCGGTCACAATGAGCTTCACCTTCCGGGCGCCGGTCAAAGGCAAGGTGCATTGCTCCACAATTTTGGGGCTGCCGTCGGGGGCGTTGTGCAGAGAGGCCACAATCACCTTCCGGGCGCCGCAGACCAAATCCATGGCCCCGCCCATACCGGGCATCATTTTGCCGGGGATGGTGTAGTTGGCAATGTTGCCGTACTGGTCTACCTCCAAGGTTCCCAGCACGGTAGCAGCCAAGTGCTTGCCCCGGATAAGGCCAAAGGACGCATTGGAGTCCACCACGCAGGCGCCATAGGTCAAGGTTGCGTCAAACCCACCGGCGTCGCAAATGTCCTTATCAATCTCTTCCTCGGTCTGGGGCTTTCCGCCAATGCCCACAATGCCGTTTTCCGACTGGAAAATCACGTTAACGCCTGCGGGAACGTAGTTGGTTGCCAAGGTCGGCACGCCAATCCCCAAATTGACCACATCGCCGTCTTGAAATTCCTGCGCCACCCGCTTGGCAATCCGATTTTTTGCATCCAGTTCCATATTCTTCCTCCTCCAATATCTCGCAGCTCCTTGCGGAACCTTATTTTACCACAACATAGTCCACCATAAAGCCGGGGGTTCCCACCAGCTCGGGCTGAATCTCGTCCACCACCTCGTTGACCAGCGCAATGACCATATCCGCTGCCGTCGCCATAGCGATGTTAAAGTTTTTGGATGCCCCGTGGTAGTAGATGTTCCCATACCGGTCGGCCTTGGTGCCGCAAATCAGGGCGATTTCGGCATGCAGCGGAGTTTCCAGCAGATATTCCACCCCATCGATGACCTTAACTTCCTTGCCCTTGGCCACCTCGGTGCCCACGCCGGTCTCGGTCAAAAAGCCGCCCAAGCCCATGCCGCCGCAGCGGATACGCTCAATAAAGGTGCCCTGCGGCATCAAATCCACCTCAATCTCCCCGGCCATGGCCTGCCGCTGGGTTTCCTTGCAGCCGCCAATATGGGAGCATTGCAGGCGCTTTACCTTGTGTGCATAAACCAGGCGGCCTACGCCTTTGTTCTCACCGCCCGACGAATTGGAAATAATATCCAAATCCTTTACATCGCTTTCGGCCAGAGCGTGCAGCAGGGGACGAGGCTCCCCGGCCAAACCAAAGCCGCCCACCATGAGGCATTGCCCGTCCTGGATGAGATTGACCGCTTCTTCCATGGTAATAATTTTCACGATACATCCTCCTCAACATTCCAATTTGCATTAAATTTTATAAAAAACCGGAAATACGCCCGCATTTTTAATGCACAGCTGCATTCGGTTCCCTTCAAAATTCGGAAAAACGGCCCTTGCCCATTTTTGGGCAAATCACTAAAATTGCTCAAAGCCCTCACAAATGGCCGCCGCCTCCTTGAATATCCATAAAAAACATGCTAAAATCACAATGTAATCATTATACATACAAGCAATCTCCGTGCCAACCCCCTCTTTCTCTTTTTTTTGGCACAAAATTTGCTCTTTTCATTAGTTGAGTTGTCGGTGCGGAAGAGCTTTGCCCTTTGCCCTTTCCCCGCCGCAGCCCCCTCTCTGGGTCGCAATCTGTTTTTACAGTTTACGATACATATTCTTTATCATTACTCTTTGGGAATTCAAACACGAAAGGAGAAAACAACATGGCATTAAAAGGTAGTATTGGCGAGTACAACTCCAGCTACAAGTATTCTCAACTGATGGGCAAATACGGCGCTGAGGGCTTTGCTCCCGCTATCATCACCTGCTCCATCACCGGCGGCATGCACGGGAAAGAGGCTAACCCCAACCTGCCCGAGTCCGTAGACGAACAGGTACAGCAGGCTTACGATGCCTACAACGCCGGCGCCACCATGATTCATATCCATCGCCGGGATCCCCAAAACACGGCCGAAATGACCAAGAGCTGGGAAGATTATCTGGAGGTCAACGCCCGTATCCGGGAAAAGTGCCCCGATGTTATCATTAACAACACCTCTATGGGCGGCCAGGCCTGGATTCCCGGCCTGTCTCAGCTGACCCCTCGGATGGACACCTCCTGGAAGGCCCTGCCCGAAGTAACCTCCATTGATATGTTCACCTGCTTCTATCAGATTCATCGGGCTGCCCGCGGCCCCGAGCTGCCCTTCCCCCGGGAAGCTGCTTATGTAGAGCAGATTTACACCATGACCCAGGGCCTGCTGAACGACATCATCCCCGAGCTGGAAAAGATGGGGATTAAGCCCGAGTTCGAATGCACCAGCACCAACGACCTGAAGCTGTTCAACGGCCTGCTGAAGAAGTTCAAGCCCCAGGCTCCCTACTGGTTCCAGCTGCTGGTAAACGGCCAGGGCACCCTGCCTACCGCCGAAGCCATCAACAATTTTGCCGCTCTGCTGCCCGACGAAGCCGTTCTGGGTATCATCGGCATTGGCGCTGCCCAGTTCCCCATGGTTGCTATGGGTCTGGCCATGGGCCACAACGTCCGGGTCGGTCTGGAAGACAACGTATACTACAGCAAGGGCAAGCTGGCCACCTCCAATGCTCAGCTGGTTGAGCGGGCCGTGCGTCTGGCTAACGAGATTGGCCGTAAGGTCGCTACTCCCGCCGAAGCCCGCGAAATCATGGGTCTGGGCGCTCCTCGTGCCTACACCAAGTAAGGCTTAAGGAAAACAAGCTTTTTGCAGGCTGCCCCTGGGGCGCCTGTCTATCCCCGACATCTTAGCCGACACCTTTGCAGACATCTTAGAAGACATCTTTGCAGACATCTTAGCCGACATCTTTGTAGACAGCTGGGTAGACACCTTGCCGACACCTTTGTTTGACAACTTTGTTAACACCCAAGAACAATCATTACTCTTTTGGAATGTCCCCTTACCGGGGCTTTCCCGGCCTGTAAAGGCCATTACCGAATGTTCTTCGGTAACCCTCCGACCGGTAACCGGCTGTCCGCCAAGGCAGCCGGTTCTTTCTATTTTTCCCCTTTTCCTTTTCCCTTTCTCCTTCTCCCTTTTCTCTTTCTCTCTTTATTTTCTTTTTCTCTTTCTCTCCTTCCCGCCCCCTCTCCGCCCCCTCTCCGCCCTGCGCCTTTCTCTCATTTTTCCACCAAAAAAGTCCACGGAACCCCGGAGACTTTTCCTTTTGCTTTTTGTTTTCTGTTCGGGTCACTTGGTCACCAGCAGTTTTTTCAACGCCTTATCAAAGGACTTCAGCGTAAAGGGATACATATCAAACTCCCGGGCCAACATCCCCTGGGTATCCACAAACTGCCCCGTGCCGCTGTTGCCCCAGTTTTCGTCCTCGCCCATGGGGTTCAGCCACACAATGTTTTTATACTTCTTTTTAAACATCTGCGCCCACTCCAGTCCGGAATGGGACTCCTCCCCGGGCACCGAAAGATAGTTGGCGGCCTGGAGCTCAAAGGGGGCCATGGCGGCGTCCCCCAAAATAATCACCTTGTAGCTGCTGTCGATGTTGTTCAGCACCCATCGGGTGGCCACGCTGTCCTCTTTTAGGCACTCCGGCGACTTATACAGCCGGTCGTACATAATGTTGTGGAAGTAATATACCTTCAAGTCCTTAAAGTTGTTGGACTTGGTGGCCGCCTTAAACAGCGCCGTGCAAAACCCGCTGTATACGTCCATAGACCCGCCGGAGTCCATTAACAGCAGCAGCTTCACCGTGTTTTTCCGGGGCTTTTTCATCCGCACCCGCAGGTGCCCGCCGCTGTTGCAGGTATCGTCAATGGTGCGGTCAATATCCAGCTCCGACTCGGGCACGTCCAGCCGGCTGGAAAACTGCCGGAGCCGCCGGAAGGCCATTTGGAACTGCCGCTCGTTCATCACCACGTCGTTGCGGAAGTCCCGGAACACCCGGCTTCCGGCAATCATAAAGGCGGATTTGTTTTTCGAGGCGCCGCCAATGCGGATGCCCCCCTTGCCAAACCCGGCATTGCCAAAGGGGGACGTCCCCAGGGCGCCAATGTGCATAGCCCCGCCGTTGTACTGCTGGCCTTGGGTTTTCAGCCGTTCCTTCATTTCCTCCAAAAGCTGGTTAAAGTCCATGCCGGTGTGGTCCAGCATAGGCGCCAGCCCGGTAATGCCCTCCGGGTCGTTCAGCCACTTCAGCAGCTCCTCGGGGATTTCCAAATGCCGGTCCTGTACCGCCTTAAAATACTCCAAAAACACCGTGTCGAACTTGTCAAAGTCCGCCTCGGTTTTGACCAGAATGGCCCGGCACAGGTAATAGAACTCGGTAAAGCTGCTTTTGGCCAGCCCCATATCCAGCGCCGCCATCAGGTTCATCCACTCCGTGGGGGAAACGTCCAGTCCCCGCTTTCGCAGCAAATAGAAAAATTCAATAAACATGGGTCATTCTCCCATTCTTATCTCTCAGCGACTGCCCAGGGGCCGACGGCCAAAGGGGTTCTTTTCTTTTTCCAGCGCCTTATCCAGGGTTTCCAAATCCTCGTCCTTTTTCAGCAAAATCCCGGCAAAGGGGATGTTCTTGCGAATCTCCTCCAGGGGAATCCCCGACAGGCTCAGGGCCCGAATCCAGTCCACCAGCTCGGAGGTGGAGGGCTTCTTTTGCAGGCCCGTCAGCTCCCGCACCCAATAAAAGGCCTCCATGCTCTGCTTGAGCAGGTTCTCTTCCAGGCTGTCAAAGTGTACCCGGACGATTTTTTCCATCAGCTCCGGGTCGGGGAAGGCGATGTAGTGGAAAATGCACCGGCGCAAAAAGGCGTCGGGCAGCTCCTTTTCGGCATTGGAGGTAATGATGACGATGGGCCGGTGCTTGGCCTGAATGGTCTCCTTCGTCTCATTGATGTAAAACTCCATCTTATCCAGCTCCCACAGCAGGTCGTTGGGGAACTCCAGGTCGGCCTTGTCAATCTCGTCAATCAGCAGCACCACCTGCTCGTCGGAGCTGAAGGCCTCCCCCAGCTTGCCCAAATGGACGTATTGGGCAATGTCGTCCACGGCCTCGCCGGAAAACTGGCTATCGTACAGACGCTGCACCACATCGTACAAATACAGGCCGTCCTGGGCCTTGGTGGTGGATTTAATGTTCCAAATAATCAGCTTTTTCCCCAAGGCCTCCGCAATGGCCAAAGCCAGCATGGTTTTGCCGGTGCCGGGCTCCCCCTTGACCAGCAGGGGCTTTTGCAGCGCCATAGCAATGTTTACCGTCCGCATCAAATCCTCGGAAGCTACATAGGCGTTGCTTCCCGCAAAATTGTTTTCCATGTCACACATCCTTTTGCCGTTCGTTTTGTTGTAATTTATTCTGTTACAGCACACATTCATACTTGATAATTGTATCACAATCTCTGTTGGAACGCAAGCGTATATCCTGCGCAAAACCGTGAATACTAGGCCCAAAAGCAAAAGGAGGAACTGTGTATGAATGCGACAAAAAAACGGGATTTGATTGACACCACGGATTTTACCAAGGACGAGCTGCTGGATATGGTCCGGCTGGGCCTGTGCCTGAAAAAATGCATCCATCAGGGGTATTATCCCCCGCTGCTGCAAAACAAAAGCCTGGGGATGATTTTCCAGCAAAGCAGCACCCGCACCCGGGTTTCCTTTGAAACCGCCATGACCCAGCTGGGAGGCCATGCCCAGTATTTGGCGCCGGGGCAAATTCAGCTGGGGGGCCACGAAACCATGGAGGACACCGGCCGGGTGCTGTCCCGCTTAGTGGATATTTTAATGGCCCGGGTGGACGAGCACCAGACCGTGGCGGAGCTGGCCCGCTGTGCCAGTGTCCCCGTCATCAACGGCATGAGCGACTACAACCATCCCACCCAGGAAATTGGCGACCTGACTACTATGGTGGAGCACCTGCCCGCCGGGAAGCGGTTGGAGGACTGCAAGCTGTGCTTTGTAGGCGACGCCACCCAGGTGTGCGCCTCTACCATGATGATTTGCTCCAAAATGGGGATGGATTTTGTCCAGTTTGGCCCCCGAGGCAAGCAGCTTTCCGAAAAAATGCTGAGCCTGGGCCGCCAAAACGCCCAAAAAAGCGGCGGTAGCGTCGCTGTGACCGATCAGGCCCGGGAGGCGCTGGCCGGCGCCGATTTTGTGTATACCGACGTGTGGTACGGCCTGTACAACAAGGAGCTGAGCCAGGAGGAGCGGCTGGCCATTTTTATGCCCACCTATCAGGTCACGCCGGAGCTGCTGGCACTGGCCAGCCCCCATGTAAAGTTTTTGCATTGCCTGCCCGCCAGCCGGGGCGAGGAAGTGGTAGACGCCGTGCTGGACGGCCCCGCCTCCATTGCCTTCGACCAGGCCGAAAACCGGCTGACCGCCATGCGGGCCATTTTGGTGTACCTGCTGCGGGACAAGCTGTCCGAAACCGTCCGGCACCGGGCCCTAAGCGCCTGCCTGGGGGCCACTCTGGCCAACATGCTGTAAGGAGGGGTCCCTATGCCCAATCAAAAGCGTTTCCGGTTGTTTGACGCCGTGTTGGCCGCCGTGTGCATCGTGTTGGTGGTGGAAAGCGCCGCCCCGGCGGCGGCCATTGGCAACTCCCAGTTCTTTTGGTGGATTTTTCTGCTGATTGGCTTCTTTTTGCCCTATGGCCAAATCTCGGCAGAGCTGGGCACCACCTACGAGGACGAGGGCGGCATTTACGACTGGGTGCGCCGGGCCTTTGGCGAAAGCTGGGGCTGCCGGGTGGCCTGGTACTACTATATCAACTTTCCCCTGTGGATGGGCTCGCTGGCGGTGCTCTTTACCGATGTGCTGGCCCAAATCTTTGGCTGGAATCTGGACGGCACGCAAACGGTGATGCTCCAACTGGCCTTTATCTGGATTGTGGTGTTCGTGTCCAACTTCCGCATCAGCGAAAGCAAGTGGATATTAAACCTGGCGGCCTTGTTTAAGGCGGCCATCATGATTTCCATTGGGGCGCTGGGCATTTACGCCGCCGTCACCCGGGGCCCGGCCAACGTGTTCACTCCCCGGTCGCTGCTGCCCAGCCTCAATGTCGAAAGCCTGTCGAACCTTTCGGTGATTTTGTTTAACTTTTTGGGCTTCGAGGTGGTCACCACCTTTGCCTCCGAAATGCAAAACCCGGGGAAGGAAATTCCCAAGGCCATCGTTTTGGGCGGTATCCTCATCGCCATTTTCTACCTGCTGGCAGCCTTTGGTATCAGCGTGGCCATCCCCACCGAAAACCTGTCGGCCTCCAGCGGGCTCATCGAGAGCTTTATGCTCCTCACCGGCCGCACCGGCGGGCCGCTTATCATCCTGTTTGGGCTGCTGTTCTGCTACACCCTGATGGCCAACCTCATTTCCTGGTCCCTGGGGGTCAACTATGTAGCCCAGTACGCCGCCCGGCAAAAAAGCCTGCCCGGGGTGTTCGGTATTTCCAGCAAGGAGGGGATGCCTTTGGGGGCCAACCTGCTGAACGGGCTCATTGCCTCGGTGATGGTGCTGCTGGCCCCGGCCATCCCCAGCCCCGACCTGTTTTGGAGCTTTTTCGCCCTAAACATGATTATGCTGCTGCTCAGCTATATCCTGATTTTCCCGGCCTTCCGCAAGCTGCGGCAAATCGACCCCGACCTGCCCCGGCCCTACCGGGTGAACGGCGGCCCGGTGCGGCTGGCGCTCATGACCTACGTCCCGCTGGTGCTGCTGATTCTTTCGGTCATTTTCTCCATTGTCCCCCTCAACACCACGCCGGAGGAGCTTTCGGGCAAGCTGCCCATCCTCATCGGCACGGTGGCCGCCGTCCTGATTGGCGAAGCCTTTGTAGGCCGGGCCGCCGCCCAACGCAAAAACAGCAGAAAGGAAGTTGATGAACCATGAAAACTCTGACAACCACCCCCCAAGCCGACGGGTTCCGGATGCCCGGCGAGTTCGAGCCCCATCGGGGCACCTATATTATTTGGCCCCAGCGTCCCGATAACTGGCGGCTGGGGGGCAAGCCCGCCCAAAAAACCTTTGTGGAGGTGGCCGCCGCCATTGCCCGGTTCGAGCCGGTGACCGTGCTGGTCAACGCCGACCAATACCAAAACGCCCGGCACCTGCTGCCCCCGGAGGTACGGGTGCTGGAAACCAGCAACGACGACGCCTGGGTACGGGATTGCGGCCCCAGCTTTGTCACCGACGGCCAGACCCTGCGGGGGGTGGACTGGGTATTTAACGCCTGGGGCGGGCTGGTGGACGGCCTGTACTTCCCTTGGGACAAGGACGATGCCGTAGCCCAAAAGGTTTGCGAGCTGGAACGGGCCGACCGCTACCGCCCCCAGGACTTTATTTTGGAGGGCGGCTCCATCCATGTGGACGGGGAGGGCACGCTGGTGACCACCGAGGAGTGCCTGCTTTCGGCGGGCCGCAACAGCCACCTGTCCAAGGCCGAAATCGAGGAGACCCTCAAGGCCTATTTGAACCTCAAAACCATCATTTGGCTCAAGCGGGGCATTTATCTGGACGAAACCAACGGCCATGTGGATAACATTTTCTCCTTTGTCCGCCCCGGGGAATGCGTGCTGGCCTGGACGGAGGACAAAAACGACCCCCAGTACGAAATCTGCGTGGAAAACCTTAAGATTTTGGAGGAAGCCACCGACGCCCGGGGCCGGAAGCTGACCATCCACAAGCTGCCCCTGCCCAAGCCCGTGCTCATTACCCGGGAGGAAAGCCAGGGCGTAGACGCCGTGGAGGGCACCCTGCCCCGGCAGGAGGGCGACCGGCTGGCTGCCTCCTACGCCAACTTTTATATTTGCAACGGCGGTATCGTCATGCCCTTTTTCCACGACCCCGCCGACGAGGCCGCCCGTGCGGTTTTGCAGCAGGCCTTCCCCGACCGGGAGGTGGTAGGGGTTTATGCCCGGGAAATTCTGCTGGGGGGCGGCAACATCCATTGCATTACCCAGCAGGTGCCCCGCTGCGGGAAGGAGGGCTGACCATGCCCCAAAACCCTCGTATCGTCATCGCTTTGGGGGGCAACGCCTTGGGCAACACCGCTGCCGAGCAAACGAAGCGCATTGCCCAAAGCGCCCCGGCGCTGGTGGGGCTGATCTCCCAAGGCTACGAGATTGTGATTACCCACGGCAACGGCCCTCAGGTAGGGGCCATTCAGCTGGCCTTTGCCGAAGGCGCAGCCCACAACCCCAAGCTTTCGGAAATGCCCCTGCCGGAATGCACCGCCATGAGCCAGGGGTATATCGGCTTCCATTTGCAAAACGGGCTCCAGCGGGAGCTGCGGCGGCAGGGGATGCCCTGGAACGTGGCCACCATGGTCACCCAGGTGGTAGTCGATCCGCACGACCCCGCCTTTGCCAACCCCACCAAGCCCATTGGCCCTTATTATGCGGAAGAACAGGCCCGGGCGCTGATGGAAGCGGAGCCCGGAGCCGTGTACCGGGAGGATGCCGGGCGGGGCTGGCGGCGGATGGTGCCCTCCCCCAAGCCGGCGGATATTGTGGAAAAATACTCGCTGCTGAACCTGCTGGATAACGAGTTCGTGGTCATTGCCTGCGGCGGCGGGGGCATTCCCGTCCTGAAGCATGGTTCCGGCCAGTACGAAAGCGTTCCGGCGGTAATCGATAAGGACTTTGCCGCCGCCAAGCTGGCCGAGCTGGTGGAGGCGGAATACCTGTTTATTTTAACCGCCGTGGAACGGGTGTGCCTGGACTTTGGCACGCCCCAGCAACGAGAGGTAGCAAACATGACCGTGGCCGAGGCGGAGGAATATTGCCGGCAGGGCCAGTTTGCCCCCGGGAGTATGCTGCCCAAGGTGCAGGCCGCCATGGCCTTTGCCCAAAGTAAGCCCGGCCGCCGGGCGGTCATCGCCGCCTTGGAGCAGGCTCCCCTGGCCATTCAAGGCAAGGCCGGAACGGTCATCACTTTGTAAAACCAGACCCGCTTCGGCGGGTCTTTTCCGTTTTCGGTCCCCCTTGCCTTTTTTCTTCCTCCCCCCTTCCCGAACACCCCCCATTCCACCAAAAAAGGCGGGTCTCCCCGCCTTTTTGTTAGTCCTCGATAATCCGCCCGTCCGGGGTCACAATCACCACCTGCCAGGGAATCATTTTCCCACTGGCCTGCAAGGCTTGTTTGGCCGCCATTTCCAGCCCGCCGCAGCAAGGCACCTGCATCCGCACCACCGTCACGCTTCGGATATCGTTTTGCTTTAAAATTTCCGTCAGCTTTTCGGAATAATCCACCGGGTCCAGCTTGGGGCACCCCACCAAGGTAATCCGCCCCCGGACAAACCGCTGATGGAAGTCCCCGCAGGCAAAGGCCGTGCAGTCGGCAGCAATCAACAGCTTGGCCCCGTCAAAGTACGGCGCCTGGACGGGTACCAGCCGAATCTGCACCGGCCACTGGGAAAGCTGGCTGCCGGTGTCCCCCGCTGCCGGAGCGGCGGTTCCCCCTGCCGCAGCCGCCGGGTGCCGCAGCATCCGGGACCGGCTACCGGGACATCCCCCAAGAACAGCGCCCGGCCCGGGAATGGGGGCAGCCTGGGTCCCGGGGTGGTTGCCGCCCTGCATTTTTCCAAGCTCCCGGGTTGCCAAATGCGCCTTGACCGCTTTTTCGTCGTAGGCTGCCGCCTCTCGCTCGACAAAAGTAATGGCGTTGGTGGGGCAGGCCGGCAAGCAATCCCCCAGCCCATCGCAATAATCGTCCCGCAGCAGCCGGGCCTTCCCGTCCACCATGCCAATGGCCCCCTCGTGGCAGGCGTTGGCGCACGCCCCACAGCCGTTGCACTTTTCCTCGTCAATATGAATGATTTTCCGAATCATAGCGTCCTCCTTTGCCTTGCGGCCTGTTTATTTTTCGGCTCTGTGCCGTTTCTTGCGTTTCTAAGGGAAGTATAGTACAATGAATGCAACAAGTCGGTTGTTTTTCCAACAAAAGTGAGGGTTTTATGCAAAAATATTCGGAAATCTTTCAGCGTTCGCCCCTGTTTGCCGGGCTTTCTCCCGCCGAGATTACTCAGCTGCTCGCCTGTCTAAACGCCCGCCCCCGCCGCTTTGCCGCCGGTCAGGTGGTATTTTCTGCCGGGCAGCCCGTTTCCGCTTTGGCCCTGCTGCTGGAGGGCAGCGTCCACATCCGCCATATAGATTATTGGGGCAACCAGAGCATCCTGAGCGAGATAGCCCCGGGGGATATTTTTGGGGAAGCCTATGCCCTGGATCAAAGCCCCATCCCCAACGAGGCCTTGGCCGTTGCCGAATGCGATGTGCTGATGCTCAACGTGGCCCAGCTGCTGGGAACCTGCTCGCAGGCTTGTCCGTTTCACAGCCGCACCGTGCAAAACCTGTTTGGCCTGTTGGCCCGCAAAAACCGGCTTTTGGTGCAAAAGCTAGGGCACATGGCCCAGCGTACCACCCGGGAAAAGCTGCTCTCCTACCTTTCGGAGCAATCCCAGCGGGCGGGCAGCCATCGTTTTACCATCCCCTTTAACCGGCAACAGCTGGCCGACTATCTGGCGGTAAACCGCAGCGCCCTTTCGGCGGAGCTGAGCAAAATGCAGCAGGAGGGGCTTTTGACCTACCGCAAAAATTTCTTTACCCTGGCCTGAACCCCTTCCCAATCCTCCCGTTTACAAAAAAAACCGGATGCTTCTCCACATCCGGTTTTTCTATCCGTTTTTGTATCGACTGGGGCACGCTTACCGGTCGTTTTCCTGGTTCTCCCGGCGATACCGCTCCATTTCTTCCTCGTCGTCCACCAATTCCCGGTACTCCGGCTCATCGGCGCCTCTTCCGGAAAAGCTGGCCATGGTATAGCTGCCGTCGTCATCGCCGCTGGTGTACCGGCCCCGGTTGTTCCCGCTAAGCTCTTCATAGAACAGGGCCTGGCTCATACCCATATAGGGAATGACCCACAGGGACAACACGCCAAAGGTAAGGGCCGACAAAATCAGCCAGCCAATAAAGCTGAATTGCAGGCAGAACAGCCGCCACTTGTTGCCCACCATCATTTCCTTGCTGCGCTTTAAGGCCTCGGAGGGGGTCATGCCCGGGTTATCCCGCAGAATGTAGGGGGCCATGGCATACCGGAAGCTGGCAATGATACCGGGGATAACGAACAGCAGCGACCACAGGAACACAAAAATATAGGTCAGCAGGGTCAGCCCGGCAAACCGGCCAAAGTCGTTGATAGCCCCATAGGGGTCGCCAAACCCGGTAGGCTCTTGCCGCACAGCCTTTAGGCAATAAAAGGCCGCAAAGCTCATTGCCAAAAACTGGCTAATCAGGCTCAGCACAATGGTAAGGATGTTATAGCCCACGCTAAAGTCATAGGTATACCCAAACTGCTGGCGAATCTGCCGGTAGGTGGGGATGGCGTTCAAAATCGCCTCTACCAAAACATATCCCAACACGACCAAAATGGGGCTGGGATTGGTAATTTTCCGCAGCTGCTTGGCCTGCCGTTTAATATCACTGTTTGTCATATCGAACCTCCTGTTCGCAAATCCGTTTCGGCCCATCGGCTTCCCGGTTTCCTTCATGGAACAGTATATCCGTTTCCTCCCCAAAAAGCAAGACAAACCCCGTAAAAAAACCGGGCGCCAGGCCCGGTTTTTAAGCTTCGTACAAAAATTATCTCTTGGTGGTGCCCAAAATCTCTCTGGCTTCGTCGGGAGTGGCTACTTCGTAGTCCATCAGGTTCATCAGGCTAACCATCTTTTCGACCAAATCGGCGTTGCAGGTGGCCGCCTTGCCCTTGCCAAGGTACAGGTTGTCTTCCATACCAACCCGGGGGTTCCCGCCCAGCAGCAGAGACGTCATACAAACGGGGTACTCCATCCGGCCGGCGCCGAAGGCGGAGAAGTTGTAGTTGCCTACGCCCAGGACCCGGTCGGCGGTTTCCTTCATCAAAAACATGGTTTCGGGCGAAGCGCCGCAAGCGCCGTTGATGCCCAGAACGAACTGCACAAAGGGCTTGCCCTGAATCAGGCCGTTGTCAATCATCCACTTTACGTTGTAGATGTGGCCCACATCGTAGCACTCCAGCTCGGGCTTGGTGCCGTTGGCATTCATAATCCCCAGCACGCCCTTAATGTCTTTAAAGGTGTTCTTAAAGATGAAGTCCCAGGTCATTTCGTACATGGGCTTCTCCCAAGCATACTGCCACTTGATTTTGGGGTTCTCGGCAATGGGAAACAGACCCCAGTTAATGGAACCGGCGTTCATGGAGGCCAATTCGGGTTTCAGGGTAGGGATAACCGCCGTGCGTTCCTCAAGAGTCATGCCCAAACCGCCGCCGGTGGTCACGCAGATGATAACGTCCTTGTTTACGGCGCGAATCTTGTCTACAATGGCCTGGAAGTCCTCAATGCGGGACGAGGGAGCGCCATATCTTTCGCCTTCGCCAATACGGGCGTGAATGTGGACGGAAGCGGCGCCGGCGTTAGCCGCATCGATGGCATTCTGGGCGATCTGGTCCGTGGTTACAGGCAGATAGGGGGACATAGAAGGTGAGTGGATAGAGCCGGTAATTGCACAACTGATAATTCTTTTCATCTCAAATTCCTCCAATCTATTTAGTAAATTGTATGTTCGGACAGGGCCATTGCCAGCCCCGTTCAAAACCATCGGAGTTGAGAATCCTTTCCATCAGGGGAGCAAATCTCTCCGGGTTCTCCCGGATGTCCGTGCGCTTGCTGTCTTGCTTTCGGAATGAAGTCCTCCTCAAATGTAAACTACAAAATCTACCGGAACCAACGTCCTGCCGGGGCTTTCCGTATAGGCACAGGGTCTGCGCCACCCGGTAAAAATTTCCTTTTTCTTATATACGTTAGTATATCAAAAAAATCTCAAAATTGCCAGATTTTTTTATAAAATTTTGTATAAATTTAGTAGGATTCCATGCTGTACTATCGCAAACAAATAAATACCATCCATTTTTTTCGAGGTATACACCATATTTTTTATGTATTTCTTACAAAATTTCTCCGTTTTGACCATCGGGGGCCGGTTTCCGTTTCTTTCTTCTCCCGGACAGCCTGCAACAAGAGGGTTCCTCCCGCTTTTTTGCACCAGAAAATCAAAAAGGGAGCTTGGCGCCCCCCTTCCCCGTTCCTTATAAAAAAACCGGACAAAAAAACCGGGCACAAGGCCCGGTTTTTAAGCTTCGTACAAAAATTATCTCTTGTTGGTGCCCAGAATGGCTCTGGCTTCGTCGGGAGTGGCTACTTCGTAGTCCATCAGGTTCATCAGGCTAACCATCTTCTCGACCAGGTCAGCGTTGCAGGTAGCAGGCTTGCCCTTGCCAACGTTCAGGTTGTCTTCCATGCCAACACGGGGGTTACCACCCAGCAGCAGAGAGGTCATGCAAACGGGGTACTCCATCCGGCCAGCGCCGAAAGCGGAGAAGTTGTAGTTGCCTACGCCCAGAACCCGGTCGGCAGTTTCCTTCATGGTGAACATGGACTCGGGCGAAGCGCCGCAAGCGCCGTTGATGCCCAGAACGAACTGCAGGAAGGGCTTGCCCTGGATCAGGCCGTTGTCCATCATCCACTTTACGTTGTAGATGTGGCCCACATCGTAGCACTCCAGCTCGGGCTTGGTGCCGTTGGCGTTCATAATCTCCAGCATACCCTTAATGTCTTTGAAGGTGTTCTTAAAGATGAAGTCCCAGGTCATTTCGTACATGGGCTTCTCCCAAGCATGCTGCCACTTGATTTTCGGGTTGTCAGCAATGGCGAACAGGCCCCAGTTAAAGGAACCGGCGTTCATGGAGGCCAGTTCGGGCTTCAGAGCGGGGATAACAGCGGCACGTTCCTCTACGGTCATGCCAGCGCCGCCGCCGGTGGTCACGCAGATGATAACATCCTTGTTTACGGCACGGATCTTGTCAACGATGGCCTGGAAGTCCTCAATCTTGGACGAGGGAGCGCCATACATATCGCCTTCGCCAACACGAGCATGGATGTGAACGGAAGCGGCACCGGCGTTGGCAGCGTCGATGGCGTTCTGAGCAATCTGGTCGATGGTTACAGGCAGATAGGGAGACATAGAGGGAGAGTGGATAGAACCGGTAATCGAGCAGCTGATAATTCTTTTGTTAGCCATTTCAAATTCCTCCAATTCAATTTATATTCGGACGGGGCCCCAAGGGGCCCCGTTCAAAGCAACAGGACTTGAGAAGCTCTTACACCATGGGAGCGAATTCCTTCAGGTTCTCCTTGGTGTAGGTGCGCTTGCCGTCTTCGATCTCGGAAACGACCTTGATGACCATATCCACAAAGGGAGTGTCTACGCCGAACTCGTCGCCGGTCTCGGCTACTACGCCGTCAATCTGGGCGATTTCGCACTTCCGGCCCTTACGCAGATCCTGCAGCATGGAAGCTTCCAGAGAACGGTGAGCCTTGAAGGCCACGGGAATCATGGCAGTGACCTTGGCTTCGGCTTCCTTGTCGCCGACCTTGTAGCCAAAGACCTGAGCAAAGTCGATACCGGCAAAGGGCTCCATCTTCACGCCGGAAGCCGCGCAGGCGCGCACGGTCTCGCCGGCAATCCGGGCCAGGCAAACCACGCCAACGGGATCGTCCATCACATCGCCAAAGGTGCCGCCGATAACGGTGGACATCCCGGAGAAAGCGGAGTTAATCAGAACCTTGGCCCAACGGTCGCCCATCAGGTTTTCGGAAACGTGGGTGGGGCACATGCACTCCAGAACCTTCTGGACTTCATAAACCCAGGGATAAGCGGGGCCTTCTACGGAACCCAGATGGAAGGACATGGCGTCTACTTCGGAAGTCAGCTCGGACTCGCCGGGGCCCTTAAAGGTAGCACCCCAACCAACGGGAGCGCCGCAAATCTGGCTCTTGGGCCAAGCCTTGGCCACGGCCAGCTCGGGGATACCGTTCTGGCAGGTGCAGATGATGGTGTCCTTATGGCAGTGAGAAACAATCTGAGGAATAGCGGTTTCGTTGTAGGTCTGCTTGGCCATATAAATAATCAGGTCAAACTCGCCCTGAACGTCCTCGGGCATAGCCGCCTTTACGGGAACGGTCATATCTACAAAGCCGGTTACATGGGCGCCCTTAGCGTTCAGCGTGTCCACGTGCTCCTTGTAAGCGTCGATCAGGGTTACATCCAGGCCAGCCTTAGAAATGTAAGCGCCCAGGATGGTACCCAGCGAACCAGCACCCCAGATAGCAATTCTGTTCATCATAATAAAGTCCTCCTCAAATGTAAAATAATATGATCTGCCGGAATCGAACGTCCTGCGGGGGAGTGACGTTAACGCACAGGTATTGGCTCTGCGCCGCCCGGTAAAATCCCCATTCCTTAATACATACGAAAGTATACCAAAAAAGATTGAAAATTGCGAGGTTTTTTTGCAATTTTTTGCGCAAATTCAACGAAGTTACCATAATGCCGCCCTTTGTCTTTTAGAAAAAAACATGTGTTTTGTAAGGGTGGTCACGGATGGTTTTTGTTGTTTTTGCACCAAAAACTCACTTCCCCGCCGGATTGATGGCGTTTTCACAAGAGTCCCCTTCAACACCTTGCACAAACAGGGGGAAGTCCGCTCCGGCGCACTTCCCCCAAGACTGCTGTATTCAACTAGCCGGCCCAAACCGGCCGACAAGGCTTCACTTTAGGGCCTCTGCGGGGAACCCATCCAAAATGCAGCCCTCCACCGGCAGCTCCCCGGCCTGCTTGGCCTTGATAATGGCAATGGCCCGGTCGTTGTACGGGGTGTCGATGCCCACCCGGTCGCCGGTTTCGGACACCACCCCGTTGATGGCGTCCACCTCGCAGGGCAAGCCCCGGCGCAAATCCTGTAGCATGGAAGCCACCAGGGGCCGGCTCACCGAGTTCATCTCAATTACCTTATCCATCGCCACCCGCAGCTCGGCGGCGGTTTTAAAGTCATAAATCTGCGTAAAATCCAACGGCCCGTCGGCGCCGTGGAAAGGCACCATCGCCACCCCGTCGGCGGCGCACACCCGGATGCACTCCTGCCCAATGTGGGTAGCAATCCGCAGGGACTCGGGGTTATCGCACACGTCTCCAAAGGTGCCGCCAATCACGGTGGACATGCCGGAAAAGGCCGCATTAATCAGCAGCTTGGCCCAGCGCAGGCCCATCAGGTTATCGGACAAATCCACACGGCACATAGCGGCCAGTACCTTTTCCACCTCCCGCAGCTCGGGAGTGACAGGGCCCTCTACCGTGCCAAGGGTAAAGCACTGGGCGTCCCGCAGGGTGGTGGATTCCGAGACCCCGGGGCCCTTGAAGGTAGCGCCCCAGCCCACCGGCGCCCCGAACACCCGGGACTTGTCGAAGTATTTGCAAACCGCCGCCTCGGGCAAGCCGTTTTGGCAGCACACCACAATGGTGCCTTCGTGGGAATGCTTCTTCATTTGCGGCAAACAGCTGTCGTTATAGGTCTGCTTGGCCATGTAAATGTACAGGTCGTACTCCCCCTCCATCTGGTCGGGGGTAATGGCATGGACGGGCACCGTCATTTCCACCGTTCCCACTACCGTTGCGCCCTTTTCGTTCAGGGCCGCCACATGGGCAGGGTTGGCGTCAATCAAGTCGATGGGGAACCCGGCCTTGCTGATAAAAGCCCCTAAAATCGTCCCCAAAGAGCCGGTACCCATCAATGCAATGCGTTGAAACATCTGTCATTCCTCCTGTTGTTTTCCTGTTGTCGTCGCGATGTTTTATTTTCGGGCTTACGCCTCAAAAACCGTAAACAGCTCCAGGTTCTCAAAGCAGGGCTTATATTTCCCGGCTTCGATCCCGGTCACAATTTCTACCACCTTGTCGCACACCGGGGTGGGCACGCCCACCTGTTTGCCCGTAGCCGACAGCACCCCGTTGATGGCCATAATCTCGCAGGGGCGGCCCTTTTGGATGTCCTGGAGCATAGAGGCAATGGAGCGCCGGTTGGCGGTATTATAAATGGCATAATAGAACGGATAGGCCTTGCTGTTCCGCTCCTCCTCGTTGTGGAAATCGATGCTGGCCTCGGGGTCCAGCGCCCCACCGGCCACCTTTTCCATGGTATAGCCCTGGGCATGGGTCACCCGGATGCACTCCCGGCCAATGTATTCGGCACACTTCACGGCCTTGGGGTCATCCAGCACCTCGCCAAAGGTGCAGCCCAAAACCGCCGACATCCCGGAAAACGCACAATTGGCCACCATTTTTGTCCAGCGGTCCCCCATCAGGTTGTCGCTTTCAATGGCGGGGCACATCAGCTCCAAAATTTGTTTTACCTCCAGCAGCTCCGGGGTAATGGGGCCCACCACCGTGCCGATATGGAAGCTGCTGTTCTCCATCGTGGTAGTCAGCTCCGACTCTCCGGGGCCCAGCCAGGTAGCGCCCCAGCCCACGGTGCAGCCAATGGTGTGTTCCTTGCCAAAATATTCGGCCACAGCCATTTCGGGAATCCCGTTCTGGCAGCAGCACACATAGGTATTTTCGTGAGAATGCTTCTTCATTTGCGGCAAGCAGCTCTCGTTATAGGTCTGCTTGGCCATATAGATGTACAGGTCGTAGGCCCCCTCCATTTGGTCGGGGGTCAGGGCCGTAACCGGCACGGTCATATCCACCCAGCCGGAGATATGCGCCCCTCTTTCGTTTAAAGCATCTACGTGGGCTTGATTGACGTCAATCAAATCCACCTGCCGGGCCTTAGAAATAAACGCCCCTAAAATCGTGCCCAAAGAACCTGTACCCATAATCGCAATTCGTTCAAACATTACCAGTCACTCCTTTACTTTGTGTGTTCCTGTCACAACGGGTTGCTGTTGGCAAAGGGAAGCTGTGGTGCAATCACTCCGCTTTTTTGTAAAAGCCCGAAAACGCTTTCCCGGGAAAATTCCGCCCGGTCAACGCCCGGCGCTTATAAAAAGGGCGACTCCGCTGCGCAGCGGAGCCGCCCAGAGTGGCCTTGCTCAATTGCTTGATTCCATGGGAACCCCTCCCGGCGGCCAAAGCCCCCTCGGGAGGGATTGGTATATCTTATTCAAAAACCGTAAACAAATCCAGGTTTTCAAAGCTGGGTTTGTACTTCCCGGCCTCGATGCCCTGTACCACTTCTACGACCTTGTCGCACACGGGGGTGGGCACGCCGTACTTCCGGCCGGCCTCGGACAGCACGCCGTTAATGGCCATAATCTCGCAGGGGATGCCCTTTTGGATATCCTGGAGCATGGAGGCGATGGAAGCCCGGTTGGCGGTGTTATAAATGGCATAGTAAATCTGATAGGCCTTGCCGTTCCGCTCTTCTTCGTTGTGGAAGTCGATGTTGCCCTCGAACGGCACACCGGGAGCGATATCGGGCATCACATAGCCCTGAGCATGGCAGGTGCGGATGCATTCCCGGCCAATGTACTCGGCGCACTTGACGGCCTTGGGGTCATCCAAAACGTCCCCAAAGGTGCAGCCCAAAACGGCGGACATTCCGGAGAAGGCACAGTTGCAAACCAGCTTGCTCCAGCGGTCGC